>JAZUSJ010000101.1:0-30319 GCA_045606685.1 Eubacteriales bacterium | reverse complement strand
GATTGGGATTTTTGCTCCGCTCAGGATGACACTCGGGGGACACTTCAAGATGATTTGAATAAATATTGCTTTTGGTATGCAAAACGGCAGCCTTTCGGCCGCCGTTTTTAGTATTACGCAAGCACCGATTGCTTGAACGCTGCGTATTCCTCATCTTTACCGAAGAATGCGTCAAACGTAGGGAAAAATCTTTCGGGATGCACGCCGGGAAGGATGCATTCCTCCATCAGATCCTCGTCGAGAATTGCCGAGAAATACAGGGGATTTCTTGCACGCACGTGGAAATCCTCGCTCTTGGCAACCTCGTTGACCTGACTTGCCACGACAAAGAACTGCTTGAGTGCGGCAAGGCACTTTTGCTTGTTGCCAAGCTTCATGTAGGCTTTTGCTTCATTTGAATAAGCCGTGATCTTGTACGCCGCGTAAAAATTCGGGCAGCCAAGATCAAAGACAGAGAGCAGGGCTTGGTTTGCCTTGATAAACGCAAGCGCCTTGTCGGTCTGTCCTTGTTCGGTATAGGTATACGACATCTTTTCCAGCACATGACTCATGGTCCAGTACATTTTCCAAAGCGCATACTGTGCATACTGCTCCTGCTCAGCATAGCTTTTCTTGCCACCCAGCATGCCAACCATGCCGAGAACGCGTCTGTCGTAGCACTCTGCGCTCATTTTCTCAATGCACGCCTGCGCCTTTTCGTACTGTGCGGTTTCGTTGTAAATGCGCGTCAGCATGTTCAGCGCATCGTCTACCTGCTCTTGATCTCCGCAGGTATCCACCACCTCGGTGCAGACCTTGATTGCCTTTTCCACAGCCTTGGCGCGCTCGTCCGCGTCCTCGGAGAAGCGATTGACCATGGAAAGGGAAAAGGCAAGATAGATTTTGAGCTCGGTACTGTTGGGATAGCGCGAAAGCCCCTCGCTGATGATCTCAATTTCTTTATAGGTGTCCATGCTGTCATCTGCCGCTTGGATGATCTTCTTGACCTCTTCGGCATAGCTGTTATTGTGATAGCCGAACAGGCGATCGATCGAAACGCCAAAGTATTCTGCAATGACGGGGAACAGGCTGACGTCGGGTGCGCATACGTCGTTTTCCCATTTGGAAACCGCCTGCTCCGAAACACCGATCTTTTCGGCAAGCTGTGCCTGCGTGACCTTTTTTGCCTTGCGCAGAGCGTAAATGTTACTTCCGATACTCATATTTTTTCCTCATTTCAATGTTGTTTCGTGATCACGATATCATTATACCATGCGCCTGCATTTCTTGCAACATATCGTATGGCTTGCTTTTGAAAATAAAAATCAACCCGGGGTTGTTTTTTTGCTAAAAAAGCAGGAATCTGTTCAAAATCGAACAAATTCCTGCCATTTTTTGATTGTGCCGCTTATCGGGCATTTTCTTTCCATTCAAGCAACGTCTTGCCCAGCACCCTTGCGCTCTTGACCTGCGGGCGAAAGGTGATCCATTCACCGCTGCCGGGGCAAAGGCGGTAGCGGCCAAGCAGGCACAGAACGTACCATGCTGCCGTCGTGCCGGTATCCTCGTCACCCGGGAAACCCTTTTCGGTGGGATTGAAGGCTTCCTTTGTCAGCTTTTGCACCCAATACTCGGTCTTTTCGACCTCTCCGAGTGCTGCGTACAAAAAGGGAAGATGGAACGAGGGCTGATTGGAAATGGCCATTTGCCCCAAGTCGACAAGTGCCATTTCGGTCATTTCGTGGATCTCGAAGCCGTAGCCCATGACGCGATAACGCGGAGGTGTTGCAAACAGCTCGTCCAGCTTGGCGATCAAAGCGCTCGTACCGCCGTGCAGCGCGGCCAGCCCTTGCACGTCGTGGGGGACTGCAAAGGAATTCTGCCAGGCAGAGCCCTCGGTGTACTCACCGCCCCAAGTGCAGGGATCAAAGTCATCCGCCATGTTGCCGTCCCGATCCTTGCCGCGCATAAAGCCGCTTTGTGGATCAAACAAATTTTTGTAATACTTGGCGCGTCGGTCGTACTCTTCGACTACGTCGGTCTTGCCAAGCACCTCTGCCACACGGGCGATGCACCAGTCCCCATAGGCAAAATCTTCGGTCAGATTGACCGACTCGCGGTGCAGCTCGCGCGGTACGTAGCCGTATTTGACGTATGCAAGTGCGCCGTTGCGCCCGTATCGGGGATCGTCCGCCTCGTGATTTGCGTGGTACAGCATGCCGTCCAACGCTGTTTCCAGAACTTCGCGCGATCCGATGCCCTCCGCGGCAGCCTCTGCGATCACAGCGTCGATCAGTGTGCTTGGCATGCAGCCCACCTCGCCCATGGCGGTGCAACGCGGCAGCCAGCCGCCGTCGGTATAATCGGTCACCAATCCTGCCAGAATCTCAGCGTATTCCTCCCTTGCGATCATGGAAAGCAAAGGGAACTCGGTGCGATAGGTGTCCCAAAAGCAATTATTCGTATATCGAACGCCCGCTTTGACGCTGCCGTCGCGCGGTACGTAGTGTATGCTGCTGCCGTCGGGGGCGATCTCATAAGCCTTTTGCGGGAAGAGAAAAACGCGGTACAAGCAAGAATAGAAGGTGCGCAGCATCTGCTCGTCCTCGGCTTCGATCTCAATGCGCGAAAGCTTTTGTTCCCACGCATCCTCTGCACAAGCCTTCAACTCGTCAAAGGTGCGCTCACCGCATTCGCGGTCAATGGCTGCTTCGGCCATTTGCTCGCTGATATAGGAAAGGCCGATGCGTGCCTCGCACACACCGCCCGTAAGTGCGACGTGCATGCAAGCCATGCCGCCTTCTCCCTCGCTATACGTGCGTGAAGCGTCCGCGCATCCGTGCGAAAAGCGCACGGCAATATAAGCTCGGAAATGCGTGGCATCACCCTGACTGATCCCGTCCGTGCTGCCGTACAGCGTGCAGGTGTTGGGATCGAAACGGTAGGAGTAATTGCCGCTGATCGGCAAAAAGGAAAGAAAAGAAGGGCGGCTGTCGCCAAAGGTCAGACGCAAAGCCGCGCAACGCTCGGTAGGCGTCATTTCCAGCACGCAATCAGAGCGCAGAAAATGCGTGCGCAGATAATGCGGTGTTTCCGTGCAGTCCTGCTTTCGGACGCCGGACCACGCACCCGCGCCCGTGTTTGCCACGCAATCGTTTTGCGGCATGAGTAAGAACGCGCCAAAATCACCGATCCATGGGCTGAATTGATGCGTCAGGCGCACACCCTCGGCAAATTCATGCGCGGGATGGTAAAACCAAGCACGCGTCACCTCTGTCTGCAGGCAAAACGATGCCATGCCAAAGGGCATTTGCGTCAGGGGCAGGGTATTGCCGTACGACCTGCGCGGATGCGAGGCCGTGCCCATTTTTGCGTTGACAAGGGGAAGATATTTCACGTGCGGTCCTCCTTGCGGATATTTTTGTTTATTGAATCAAAGCCTCGATCTGTGGCCAATACGCAGAATCCTTGAAATAGGCCTCGATGGCCTCGGGGTTTTGTACCTTGAAGCTCCAGCCGTTCTCCACAGCCTGCTCCTTGAGATAACATGCAAAGTCGTAAACGCTGCCGTATTTTTCAATGAACGCGGGGCTCAGGGAATTGACCGCGCCAAACATGGGGATCTTGTCCTCCCTTGAAAAATACAGGTAAAGCTCCAAGCCGTTTTCCTGGCTGAAGGTCAGCTCATAGAGCGGAAGATCCTCCCATTTGGTAGAGGATGTCTTGAAGAATACGTAGGTGTCCACGCCCTCTTCGGTCATGACGTTGCAAACCGATGGAGCGATGATGACGCTGCACAAAAGCAGCACGCAGCACACGATGCCCACTACGTTACGCAGCGGCATTTTCTTTTTCTCACCGGGGGCCGCCTGCTCTGCCTCGGAGAATTCCTTGGCACCGGGCTGGAAGACCAGGAACACGACCTCCAGCAAAATAAAGTCCGCAAATACGCAATATACAAACAGCGGCATGGTCATCATCGCGGGCGCGTCTCCTGCGTGAATGCGCAGTACGACAGGGGCAAGGCTGCCCGTGATTACCAGCACGCAAAGCAGCGCGACCAGCACGACCAGTGTGCCTACCAGAATATAACCCAAGCTGCCGCGTCTGGCAAATGCTTTCGTTTTCTTTTTTATCATAATACGCGCATAACCGAGAAGGGGTGATGTCTCTTCTGGATCTCGGCAACCTCGCTTTCGGTCATATCGTCGGTAAGAACGTAAATATATCTGTCGTCACTCTCGGTATATTTGATGTGTGAGCCCAGCATCTGCTCGACTTCGGGAGGCATCAGAAGGCTCGATAATCTGAAATAACGCGGGCAGGCGTAGTCTGCAAAGACGGTCAGATCCGCAGAGGTCGCGTCGACAAAGTGCGGCTTCTTGACAGCTCCGCCCTTGCCGGACACAATATCAATAATATCCGCCACGACCGCGCTTGCGGTGGGCAGCTTGCCTGCGCCCGGGCCGTAGAACATGACGTCACCTACCATGTTTCCGTTGAGCAGCACGCCGTTGAATACGTCGGAAATGCCCAAAAGGGGATTGCTCACGGGAACGAGGTGCGGGCCGACCAGCGCGGTGATCTTGCCTTGTGCATTGATATCAGCGTGGCCGATCAGCTTGATGGCATATCCCAGCCTTGAAGCGGCACGAACGTCGGATTCGGAGATCTTTGTAATGCCCTGCGTGGGGATAGCGGTGGGCGGAACCAGCTTGCCAAAGCAAAGGCCGCACAGGATGGAAACCTTACGAGCAGCATCCAGTCCCTCCACGTCGGCTGTGGGATTGGCCTCGGCATAGCCAAGCTGCTGCGCCTGTTTGAGTGCGTCGTCAAAGCTCGCGCCATGCTCCTTCATGCTGGTCAGAATATAGTTGGTGGTACCGTTGAGAATGCCGTTTACCGAATTGATACGGTTGGAGGCAAGATCCACGTAGATCGAGCGCAGCACGGGAATGCCACCGCCCACGCTGGCCTCAAACAGATACGACACGCTGTTCTGCTCGGCCAAGGCCAAAAGCTCTGTGCCGAAGTTGGCCACCACTTCTTTGTTGGACGTGACAACGCTCTTGCCTGCGCACAGGCATGCCTTGGTGAAGTCATAAGCAGGATGCGAGCCGCCCATCATTTCGGCAACCAGCGAGATCTCGGGATCGTTCAAGATGACGTTGAAATCATGCACGATGCGATCGGCAAAGGGGCTGTCGGGAAAATCGCGCAGATCGAGAATGTATTTGATCTCAATATCGCCGCAGCTTGCACTGATCAGATCCTTGTTTTGCGTCAGAACCTCGGCACAGCCGCTGCCGACCACGCCAAAGCCCAAAATAGCCATTTTTACCATGGGAAAGTACCTCCGAAAGGGATGAAATAATATACCAAATTATATCATACCACATTTTTTTGATAATTGCAAGAAAGGGAGTTGATAATTTACAAATTTTGTGATATAATCTTTGCGTGAAATCATTATTGTGTTAAAGGAGGAGTAAGTATGGCTTCACCTATCGGAGATATGAAAAACGTCAAAATATTCGTGCTGTATCTGATGGAGAATATCGGATATCCCATGAGCTTTGTCACGATCAACGACGTCACACTGCAAAACGATTACGTGATGTATCTGGATTTTGCAGAGGCGTTTTACGATATGCTGGATAATGACCTGATCGCTTGTGTCGGACAGAACGAGGCAGGGGACGACCTGTACGCTGTGACCTTTAAGGGCAGATGCGTGGCGCAGGAGCTCAAGAGCGATCTTTTGCCAAGTATTCTGGATCAGTCCTTGCGCTGCGCCTTGCGCTATCTGGATTTCCAAAAGCGCGGTGTGCGCATTTCCACCAATATCACACAGCGTCCTGACAAGATGTATGACCTGGAGTGCAGAATGTACGAAAAGGAAGAGGTCATCATGTCTGTGATGCTGACCGTGGACAGCAGACTGCGTGCTGAGAGAATGGCGGACAATTTCCGTGAAAACCCTGAAAATATTTACAAAGGTGTGACCGCGCTGGTTGCAGGGAACGTAAATTACCTTTTCTCATAAGGGTTTTCGCACTTTAGTTTAAGTGAATAAATTGTGAATAGTTACAAACTTTTGGCCGGAAAATGACAAAAGTCACAAAAAAGCCCCCGCAAGCATTGCACAATGCTCAAACGGGGGCTTTGACTATTGTGCAACATTGACAAAAATGCGCGCTAAATTTTTGCTCGATGTAATAAATCGACAAAAATATCTCTTGACAAAGGGCATTTTTATGATATAATGGTATAAGTAGCACTCTATCAATGGCGGTGAAAGCATGAGCAATTCCAATCAGAAAACACAGCAGAACGCAGATCTTGCCGATCTGCTTTGCGCTGCGCGAGAAGGGGATCAGACTGCTTATGCCGTTTTGCTTGAGCGTTATGCACCCATGCTGCAATCCATGGTCAGCAAGTATGCCGCTTACGGCATGAGCGAGGCTGATCTGGAGGATCTGCGGCAGGAGGCAAGCGTGGTATTCTGCAGTGCGGTACAGACGTACGATCCCACCCGTGAGGGCGTGGAATTCGGACTGTATGCCAAGATCTGCGTAGGACATGGGCTGGCATCGGCTCTGCGGGTGTTCCGCAGACAGCGGCGCCAGGGCTTGCTTTCCTTGGAGGGTGAAAACCTGATAGAGCAGAATCCCGAGCTGCTCGGCTGTGAGATCTCGGTGACCGAGGCCTTGATCGACAAGGAGCGCATGGAGGCTTTGCAGCTGCTGATCCAACGCAATCTCTCGTCCTATGAGAGCCGCGTTTGGTGGATGTACGTGTCGGGAGCCAGCACCGCGCATATTGCGCAAACGTTCGGAAAGGATGAAAAATCCGTTTCCAATGCCATCTACCGCATCAGGAAGAAGCTGCGGCAGGTGCTCAGACAAGGGGACAACCCATAAGGGTTTACCATAAATATACCAACAACAAGCGAGGTAAAAACAAATGTACGAAGATGAAGTAAAAGTCGTTGGCGAAGAAGAATTTGTTGACGAAACACTGGTTTGCAAGGAATGCGGCAATGAGTTCGTATTTACTGCAGGCGAGCAGGCTTTCTACAAGGAAAAGGGCTTCTTGAACAAGCCCAAGAGCTGCAAGGCATGCCGTGATGCGAAGAAGAACGCAGGCAAGCCCGAGCGCCAGTATTTCATCGCTGTTTGCGCAGAGTGCGGCGGCGAGGCAAAGCTCAACTTCCAGCCTTCTAACGACAGACCTGTTTACTGCAGCGCATGCTTCGAGGCAAGAAGAGCAAAGTAATTTAAAACTCTTTGCGCGTATCATTTATTAAACAGGAACATAAAATCTTCGTTTATATCTGATATTACATGCTGACCGGTCAAGAGACGGGGATCGTGCTAATTGCACGATCCCCGTCTCTTTTTGTCTTAAAATAATTCCATTCACTTAACTTCTTGCTCAAGATCGGAGAACAGATCGGATTGGAAAAACTCTATGATAGAAATCTCCATAATTGTGATTCCACCCCCGATGCATTCGGTACAGCGGGGGATTTTGCTCCCATTGCACAAAACAAGATAGGACAGATGTGGCTGCGGAAATAGCGGAAAGCAGAAGGAATTTGTTCGATTTCGCGCAGATTCCTGCTGCTTTTCTATCAATATAGTTTCATTCACGATATAGAACTTTTCCGATGTGTTCGGACAGCCCCTTCCCCTCGCTACGCTACGCAGCGAAGAACAATCTGCTTGCAGATAATTCCCCTGCGGGGACGGGTTATTGTAAGTTGCCCTGATCAAAGAGCGTCACAAGACGGAGAACTTAAAAAGCTCCCATAAGGGAAAAGTCAACGAAACGGATGCGCGCTGCAAAGCCGTCCCCGAAGGGGAAGGAGGGCTCCCGTAGCGCAGCGTAACGGGAGGAAGGGTTTTGCGTAAAGAGATTGGAAAACCGAGATTTTTTCAATGATAAAGGGCTGAATCTTGTCTTAACTCAACCCTTATTTCATATTTTCCCGCTAATTTTTCAGCTCCATCGAAAAGCTCTCTTTTTTTACCGATTCCACGCTTTCAATGCCGCAAAATAATTGGAATATTTTGGATAATAAAAATCCCCGACGCTATGATGGCGACGGGGGATTTTTTTATTGAAAAGGATGTTACTCCTCGATTTTCCGAAAGGACGTTACTCCTCGATTTTTCGAAAGGACGTTACTCCTCAATTTTCTTGATGTCTGCACCAAGCGCTGCCAGCTTGCCCACGATGTTATCGTAGCCGCGCTCGATCAGCGAGATCTTGGTGATCTGCGAGGTGCCTTGTGCGCGGAGCGCAAGAATGATCATAGCCGCGCCTGCGCGCAAATCGGTGGAAACCACGGGTGCGCCGGACAGCTTCTGACTGCCTGTGAAGGATGCGGTTCTGTCCGCGACAGAGATCATGGGCCCCATTTTCTGGAATTCGTTGATGTATCTGAAACGGTTATCCCAAACCATTTCACTCATGCGGCTGGTGCCGTCTGCCACGCACATCAGCGCGCTGATCTGCGGATGCATGTCGGTGGGGAAGCCGGGGTAGGGCTGGGTGACGACGTCGGTTGCGATCAGCTTGCCGTCGCTGTGTACCGTGATGGTATCCGCGCCAACGTCCAGCTTGACGCCCATTCTGGACAGCACCGAGCAAACAGATTCCATGTGCTTGGGAATGACGTTGTGTACGCGAACACAGCCGCCCGTGATTGCAGCAGCAGCCATATAGGTGCCGGCCTCGATCATGTCGGGAATGATGGTATGGCTGCAGCCGTGCAGGGATTTGACACCGCGCACCTTGATGCTGGGGGTACCCGCGCCGCTGATATCCGCACCGCAAGCGTTGAGGAAGTTGGCCATATCAACAATATGAGGCTCCTGCGCAGCACCCTCGATGGTGGTCACGCCCTCGGCAAAAACGGAGGCCAGGATGCAGTTGACGGTTGCGCCCACGGAGGGAAGACGGAAATAGATCGCGTTGCCGTGCAAGCCCATGGGGGACACGGCGTTGATGTAACCGCTCTCGACAGAGATATGTGCGCCGAGTGCTTCAAAGCCCATCAGGTGCAAGTCAAGCGGACGGACACCGAAATCACAGCCGCCGGGATAGCCCACGTGTGCCGTGCCAAAGCGGCCGATCTCCGCGCCGATGATGTAAGCCGAGCCTCTGATCTTGCAGACCAGATCGTAAGGGGAACAGCCGGGCTTGACGCCTGCCGTGTTGATGCGGATGCGACACTTATCCAGATACTCTACCTCTGCGCCCATGCCTGCAATGATGTCCAGCAGCATAGCAATATCGTTGACAGCAGGGACGTTGTCAATGATACAGGTATCCCCACAAAGCAGCGTTGCAGCAATGATGGGGAGAGCTGCGTTTTTCATGCCGTCAATATATACGTCGCCGTTCAGAGGAAGTCCGCCGTTGATGATGATTTTTTCCATAATGATCTCCAGAAAAGCTTGGATTGGTGAGAGGGTGTCGCGCTCGCATTCGTACCGAAAAACAGGGGATTTGGTCGTAATCTGTCACTTGTGTGAACGTGAATATATTATACCATATTATATAATATTCGTAAATATATTATCGCCACTATTTACAAAATATTAACAAATTAATTCCAGCCTAAAATCTGATATTGTCATATCATGTCGTACCAAAGCGACAGAACAACAGTTCTAATTACACTTGTTCATTATCGTAATAAGAGAAAATAATAACGAAAAAGATATGATAATGTCGAAAATACGAATAATCGGTAAATGACCTGTTCATAATAAATGTCGTACTACGACATTATACGACGCACCACGACATTACACCTGCGTCAGAAGGCGCAAAAAAAGCGCAAAAAAAGCCCCGGAAACAGGGGCAATTACGCAAGCGGACGAGGACCGTCGGCACGCGCGAAAAAACACCCTCACGGTCACTGTATGCGGCCGCGAGGGTGAGTGTTCATTCAATTTGAAATTTTTCCGAGCTGCTTGTAATAGGCCACGGTCAGATCCACCACCATGCCATAGCTGGCTGTGCCTTCGGTGCCTTGGAACTTGAGAAAGGTATCGTTGACGGCGCCCGAAACCGAGCTTGCCTTGCTGTTCTGATACTTGGAAAAGAAGTCGTTGTAGGCGATCATTTCGCGACGTACCTGCATATCCAGCGTGTCCCTTGCCTTGGCGTAAAGGTCGGGATCTGCGCGGTACAGCGCGTTGGCTACGTACTCGTACATGTTCAGGTAAGCGCAGTAGCGGATATAGGCATCGTCCGATTCCATGCACACAAGAAAGGCGACCATGTTGGCCTCATCCTCCTTGGCAATGCCGCGCTGGTGGGCAAGCTCATGCGCTGCGGTGTAGGGGATGGTGTAATCGGGAAAGGCGATGTCAATGTTGGCCTCGCCCGTGAAGTAGGAGTAGACGCCCGTGATGTGCGTGTAGTTCATCAGCTCGCTGAGCATGACGGGCTTCAGTCGCGAGTTGTAGTGATCGATAAAGTCGTGCTTTGCGCAAAAGGTGTCGTAGGCGTCCAGCAGCTTGTCGTTCATGTCCGGGAGCGAGTAGGGCATGATCGAAAAATTTTCGCCGTCAAACTGCACGTGCTCTTTTTCCTCGTTGACCTTTTCTGCCAGCAAAAGCGCGGTCTGATAAAGCTCGTCTGCGCTGACCTCCTTTCGGTCAAGCTCCAGCTTTTTGTCCAGTGAGCTGCCGTGGTAGCCTGTGGCAAAGGTAAAGACGAACATGGAAAGCGCAAGGCTGAGCACCGCCAGCAGGATGCCCACAAAGCTCCAGGTACTGCGCCATGTGTCGCAGCGGTACTTGGCCGCGTACCAGACGGCAAGGCCGAAGACGACGGGCAAAAGCAGCAGGCACGCCTCTCCCAGCGAAAAGGGGATGGGATTGGTCAGCGCGGCCAGCACACGGCGAAACAGCTCACTGACGTTCTGGTTAAAGAAATCCGCAAAGCCGGGCCAGAGTCGTGCGGTCAGATAAATGAGCAACGCCAAAGCACCGATGCCGTAGCACACAAGACACCAGATCGGCAAGCGCTCGTGCTTGGGATCAACCGGGCGCCACTCCTTGCGCTCCTCTTCGGAAAGCGCAGCCCATTCCTTGGCGGTGATCACGGATGGGGCTTTTTGTATCATATCTTTGTTTTTCATGAATACCTCGGGAAATATTGTTGGATGAGTTGTTGCATGTCCTTTGCCACGGGGGCAACGCAGCAGACGCGGCGATCGGCAAAGGGAAGAGGAAACTCCAGCGAGAGCGCGTGCAGCGCGTGGCGGTCGATGCGCTCGTCTGTCGTGCCGTACAGGTCGTCCCCCAGCAGCGCGTGGCCTATGTAGGCAAAATGCACGCGGATCTGATGGGTGCGTCCCGTGCGCGGACGCACGCGCACAAGACTGAGTCCGCTTTGCGCGTCCAGCACCTCGTAGTCGGTGACCGACGCTTCGCTCGGATCGGTGGAATCGGGGCAGGTGGTGCGCATGATCACGCTTTCTGCCTGCCTGCGGATGCCGCAATCGATGGTATGCACAAGGCCGTCCACGGGCAGCTCACCCGTGACGATGGCAAGGTAAGTCTTTTGCACCTCGCCCGATTTGATGGCATTCGTCAGCGTACCGGACGCCACCTTGTCCTTGGCGGCAAGCACGATGCCGGAGGTGTTGCGATCCAGTCTGCCCATGGGGCGGAACACAAAGGGAACGCCCTCCTTGGCATAGCGGAATGCAAGCGCGTTGGCCAGCGTGTCGTCGTGATGATTGTGCGAGGGGTGCGTGGGCATATGCGGCGGCTTGTTCATCACGATGATGTGCGCATCCTCGTAAAGCACATCCAAGGGAATATTGGCGGGCGGAATGTTATGCGAGGCACGCTCGGGCGTGTCGTCAATGGCAAGCCCCAGCGCGTCGCCCTCGCACAGCACGCGTCGCACCGTGACGTGACTGCCGTTGACTGTGATGCCGTTTTCTGTCTGCTTGAGAACGGTCAGCATGCGCGAGGAGATGGAAAGGGTATGCTGAACGTATGAGCGCACGGTTTTGCCGTGGTGCGCAGCGTCGATGATGAATTCCATAACTCCTCCTTTTTGACCGTTTTTAGTATTATACCATGCATTTGTGAATTTTACAATGTGTATTGTGTGAATAAAACATACCGCACGCGTCTTTTGCATAGAATGTATCGAAATTCTTGAAATGGGAGTGTGAATATGAAACATGTATGCAAAATTCTGATCGTCGCGGTACTGAGTGTTTGTACGCTTTCGGTGCTGTGCTGCGTGGGGACGTCTGCAGCCCCCGAAAAGCCGACACCGCTCAGCCCCGCCTTGCACGTGCTGGCGGCAGCGACCGATATGCGCGTGGCTATGCTTGTGGGCAACGAATACGTCTTTGATAAAGATGATTTTGCCCGCGCCATGAATCTGTCGGCGTTGGAGTATATCACCGTTACCGAGCTGCCCGATCCAGAAAAGGGAGCCTTGTACGTGGGCTCGGACGGTGTGGTGACCGGGCAGACACTGCGTGCCCCGGACCTTTCCTTGCTGACGTACGAATCCGCAACCGATACCGTCGGGCAGAGCAGTTTTACCTTTACGGTCAACGGCAGCGCGTATGAGATCGAGTGCGTGATCAGCACGCTGGCAAGCATCAATGCCTCCCCCACCACCTCGGCTGTGCCGTCCGGTGCGACGTCGCTCAAGGTGTATGCCAACACGCCTGCGCACGGGGTGCTTGGCGGATACGATCCCGAGGGCGACGCGCTGACCTTTGAGGTGGTCAGCTATCCTAAGTACGGCATTCTGCGTCTTTCTGATACGGCAACAGGCGCGTATACCTACACGCCCGGCAAAGACTACGTCGGACAGGACAGCTTTGTTTACGTGCTGCGCGATTGCTACGGCAACTACAGTGCAGCGGGAACGGTCAGCATTGGTGTGCAGGCCTGCACGGTCAGCCGCAATTATGATGATCTGCAGGGCCACGCATGCCTAACCGAAGCCTTGCACGTGACCGAGCTGGGATTGATGAGCGGCACGCAAAAGGGAAGCCTGTATTGCTTTGAGCCGGAGCGAGAGATCAGCCGCGTGGATTTCCTTGTCACCGCCATGCATGCCGTGGGAATGACCTGCGCACCCGTATCGGACACCGGCTTTGCGGATGACGCTGCCATTCCCGATGCCATGAAGGGATATGTCAAGACCGCGTACGAAAAGGGCTACGTGAATGCCGTGAGCGAAAAGGGCGAGCTGTATTTCAGACCGAACGAGAGCATTTCACGCGGCGAGGCTGCGGTCATTCTCTCGGAGCTGATCGGATACGCCAACCAAAAGATCCCCACGAGCTTTACCGATACCGTTCCCGCCTTTGCAGAGAATGCCGTGATCTCGCTGTATTCGCTGGGCGTTTTGCAAACACCCACGGGAGAGGTCAATGCCGACGGCAGCATGACGCGCGGTGACGTGGCCAAATGGCTGTCCAGGACAATATCGCTTATCAAGGGAAACTGAGCGCGCCTATTCATTACAATGTAAACAAAAAGAAGGGACTCCTTTTACGTGCAGGAGTCCCTGTTTGTTCGGCTGACCTTTCAGCTCATGGCAGGGATTTGATTTCTCAGAATTGTTGCCCGTCCTCGCTTGCTGCTGCAAGAAGGCTCGGCAGCTCGAAGATCGAGCGGATGGCGTGGATCTTGATGCCGGGGCATTCAAACGGACGCTTTTCTACGTTACGGTAGGGAATGACCGCGGTAGTAAAGCCCAGCCTTGCGGCCTCCTTGACGCGGTTTTCCACGTGCGACACGGCACGCACCTCGCCCGAAAGTCCGATCTCGCCAACGGCGATCATGCCCTCGGGGACGACGCGATCCACCAGCGAGGAGATCAGCGCAAGTGCGATCGAAAGATCGGTTGCGGTTTCGTCCAGGCGCAGACCTCCCACGACGTTGGTATAAACGTCGTTCTGATAGAATTTGAGTCCCATGCGCTTTTCCAGCACGTCAATGATCAGGCAGAGCCTGTTGTAGTCAATGCCGTTGGCCACGCGGCGCGGAGAGGGGAAGTAGGTCTGCGACACCAGCGCCTGCACCTCTGCGATTAAGGGGCGCGTGCCTTGCACGGTGCAAACGGCTGCGCTGCCCGAAACGCCCTTCGGTCTGCCCGAAAGCAGCATCTCCGAGGGGTTGGTGACCTCTTCAAGCCCCTTGTCGGTCATCTCAAATACGCCTATTTCGTTGGTCGATCCGTATCTGTTCTTGGTGGCACGGATGATGCGGTAGGATTGCTGCTTTTCGCCCTCAAAGCAAAGCACGGCATCCACCATATGCTCAAGGATCTTGGGACCTGCAATGCTGCCCTCCTTGTTGACGTGACCGACCAAGAATACCGACACGCCCTGTCCCTTGGCCTTGCCGATAAACGCCATGGCGTTCTCGCGCACCTGTGCAATGCTGCCGGGTGCGGAGCTGATCTTTTCCGACCACACGGTCTGGATCGAGTCCACGATCAGAATATCGGGCGAGAGCTTGTCGGATTCGCGCAGGATGCTGTCAATGTTGGTTTCAGTCAGCACGTAGAGGTTGTCACAGCTCACGCCCAGACGGTCGGCACGCAGCTTGAGCTGTCCGCCCGATTCCTCGCCCGAAACGTAAAGCACCTTTCTGTTTTGTCCCAGCGCCTGCGAGATCTGCAAGAGCAGCGTGGATTTACCGATACCCGGCTCACCCGAAAGCAGCACCACCTCGCCAAGCACAAGTCCTCCGCCCAGCACGCGGTCAAGCTCGTCAAGTCCCGTGTTGTAGCGGATATGCGTGGGCAGAGCGAGCTGATCAAAGCGCACGGCATGATGATCTCCCGACATGCTCAGCGCAGCGTTGCGCTTGCCTGCAGCGGCCGCGTCTGCGCCCGAGGTGTCTATGACGTCCTCGATAAAGGTGTTCCATGCACCGCAGGAGGGGCATTTGCCCATCCACTTGGGAGAGCGGTAGGCACATTCTTCACAAATATATACGGTTTTCAAGCCTTTCATAGTAGATAACCTTTCGTTATGATACGTCTATTATATCACGGAACTTGCGTACTTGCAAGAGAGAAATACACGATTTCGGGACAAACGGTCATGCTGCGCACACCGTCAAGCGATGCGGGATCGCAAAATGCCGCCAGCTCACGCGAGGCAAACACCACGTCGGCATCCGTTGCCTCTGAAAGACCGAAGGTCAGGCGGGGCTTGGGGCCACGCTCCATGCAGATCAGCGCGTCAGCGTTTTGGACGGCATCCCGTGCTGCTGTCTGCAGCTCGCTATGCTCAGCCACCGCGCTGAGCGCGGTAAGACAAGCGTCACCCTTTTGCAGTGTGACCACCAGCACGGGCTGCTCGGAGCGGGCAAGGTCGGTGCGGTGAACGGTCAGCGTTGTGCCGTCATGCCAGGCGATGGGTGAGCCGTATTGGTACAAAACGACTGTCACACCGTGCCGCGCGGCAATCTCGGTCAAATGGTGCTGCGTGTCCAGATCGTCTGTGTCATTGGTACGCGGCATATAAAGCTGATCCGTCTTGACGTCCGAAAAAAGATCGGTCAGCATCGCGCCCTGCAGCGTGTGATAATCGGTCAAAAGGATGGCACCGATCTCGGTTGCGTGCATTTGTCCTGCGGCATAGATGGCAGAGCGCATGGCCGTTGCCGAGCCGGAGGAAAGATCGCAGATATAGGCGCGAAAGCCCTGCGTGCTGACCAAGGTCTCGGAGATCGAGGAGGGATGTGTGTAGGCTGCGCGCAGTGTTTGCGCATCGATGCGTGCCTGAATGGGGAAGAAGACGCAAAGAGAGGCGGCAAGCAGCACGGGCGGCAGCGCAAGCAGCAGCTTTCTTTTGATTGGCAGGATCAGAAGCAAAAGCATGCCGCAGCAGAAAAGCACCGAGAGGATGCGAACGGCCGTGTGCGTCAGGGGGATCAGCGCACCGTCAAGCTGCGAGACGCTTTGCGTGTACTGCGTCATAAGTGCGTACAGGAGTCTGATCAGCGTGCCGTAAAAATTGGCAAGCGGTGCAATGGGGGAAAACAGCAATGCTCCCGCGCCCAACACGAGTAATGCGGCTACCATGGGGGAGAGCAGCAGCGTGGTCAGGGGAGAGAAAAGGGATACGTGGCCGATCAGATAGCAGGAAGGCACCATGAGGGTAAAGCAGGCGATCATGCCGATCAGCAGCGTCTCACCCACAGCCGCCGTCATGCCAAGCAGCACGCGCTTGCGCTGCCGGTGCGGCGGCTTGCAGGCACGCTCTGCCCGGTCGGTCAGATACACGTGCAGCGGCGGCACGAATACCACGATGCCGAAGGTGGCAAGGAAGGAGAGGATAAATCCTGTGTCGCATACCGAAAAAGGATCGAACAGCAAAATACACGCGCCCACAAGTCCCAGCGTGGTCAGCGTGTCGTTATCCGCAGCCAGCAGATAGGAAAGCTGCAGAATGCACACCATGACCACTGCACGCACGGCCGAGATCGAAGCCCCCGTCAGCGCAAGATATCCGACAGAGGCAGCCGCCAGCATGATCGCGCGAGCCTTGCGGTGTACGCGCAGTCGGGAGAGCAAAAGCCCGACAGCACCGATCAGAATGGATACGTGCATGCCCGAGAGCGCCAGCATATGTGACGCACCCGTGCGCTCAAAATCGCGGGAGAGCGTGGCATCCAGGTAGCTTTTGTTGCCAAGCAGCAGAGCAGACACAAGACCGCCGCTCTCTTGCCCGCACACCTTGCAAAGCGTGCGGCACAGCGTATCGTTGAGCTTGGCGAGTGCCACCTTTGGCAGCATGGATTCCTGATGCACGTCGGTGACGTCCTGCTCGCGTGCGCAGTCAAACTGCATGCGGATGCCCGATGCCCGTGCCAGGTTCTGATCGTAGTAAAGCGTTTCGTTTTGCGCAAGCGTGGAGGGCGAGAGCGTTGCCGTGAAGGTATCGCCCACCTGCAAGGAGGCGGCAAATGCGCAGACCAGTCTTGCATCAAAGCGCTGCGCGTGACCGTCGATCTCTTGTACACGAATGCGATAGACGGTCATGACGTCGGATACGTTTCGTTCGGTGACCGTGGCAGTTACCGTGCAGGAATCGCTTTGCGCGATGCTTTGGTACTTTTTCTCGCCCAGATCAAAGCACAGAAGCGATGCCCCGAATGCAGCCGTGAGGCAGAGCGCACAAACGATCAGACAAAGCGCGGCTTTTTTGCCGATCTTGCGAACAAGGAGGAAAAGCAGGCCAAGGACAAGTAGGGCAGCACCCGCCAAAAGCACGCAGATTTTTATGTGCGGAGTGGAAAAATATGCACAAAAAGCGCATATAATATACAACAGGCAAGCAGAAAACAACGGTCGATTTTTCAAAATGGCCATGAAAATTCTCACTTTTTATGTAAAATTCACCTTAATTTTACCCCAAAACAGTAATAAAGTCAATGCAAATCCATGAATTTCAAAATACAACTTGACAAATATAGGAAAATCGTTTATAATGATACATGCGTCACGCGAAAAATCGCGACATGAAAATCAGAAATCTATATTCGGAGGAATATATTATGTTTGAAAAACTCAAGAACCTGTTCGTGGAAGAGCTGCAGATCGATGCTGCCGATATCACCATGGATGCAGAACTGATCAAGGACCTGGGCATCAACTCCATCGAGCTTGCAGACCTGGTCATGCTTTGCGAAGAGAAGTTTGACATTGAGATCGACGACGAGGACATCCACAAGTTCGTAACTGTTGGCGACGTTGTTAACTACCTGGAAAACCGCTGATCAAACCAAAAAGCACATAAAAGGAGTCGGATCACTTTGGCTGATCCGACTCCTTTTTTGCATGAAGCTGCAGCTTTCCTCATATATAATAATAGAGTTTGTCCCGGGAGGTGCGTATATGAAGCTTGGGCGTTTGTGGGCTGTGGTTGCGTTTTTGATGATCGGAGTGGTGATTTGTGTGGCCACCGTGGGTTTGTTTTTCCTTTCGGGAGGTGCGGTGTCACCGGAGCAAGAGACCTTGCCCGAGGCACCGCAAAATCAGCCCGAGGGGCCTTTGCGCGTGGTGGTCATCGATGCGGGGCATGGCGGAGAGGACGGCGGTGCCGTGGGCGTCAGCGGCCTTGTGGAAAAGGATCTCAATCTGGATATTGCCAAGCGCCTTGCCGCATGCCTTGAAAAGGAGGGGGTGCGTGTGGTCATGACGCGCAGCGAGGACGTGCTGCTTTACGATCGCAACGCAGATTTCGAGGGGCGCAAAAAGGTGCTGGATCTGGCCGCGCGGCAGGCTGTTGGCGACGCGCATCCCGACGGCATTTTTGTCAGCATTCATGCAAACACCTTTCCGCAGCAGATCTATCACGGTCTGCAGGTCTGGTACAGCGGCAATCATCCGCAAAGCCTTGCCTTGGCCGAGTCGCTGCGCGCAGAGGTGGTCGGCACGCTGCAGCCCGAAAATCACAGGCAATGCAAAATGGCGGGCAGCAACATCTATCTGCTTTATCATCTGCAGACGCCCGCGGTGCTGGTGGAGTGTGGCTTTCTTTCCAACCCTGCCGAATGCAAGGCGCTGGAGGATGCCGCCTACAGAGATCAGCTTGCGCATGCACTTTGCAGGGGTATTATGGCATATTATGAAAATAATCCTATGTAATGGAGGGCAATATGATACGAATATGTGTTGCGGGCGGTGACGGTCGGATGGACTATGCCGCCCGGGCTTTGCAAAAAGAGGGATACGACGTCATACGGGTGCGCGATGCGCTGCCCGGTAGAGTGGATGCGCTGGTGCTGCCCGTGCGCTGCAGCATGGACGGTGTGTGCGTCAGCGGAACGTCGATTGCGCTGGAGCAGGTCGCAGAGCTGCAAAAATCGGGCGCGTGCGTGATCGGCGGCATGCTGCCCAAGGAATTTGAGGGAGCGTTTGACTACATGAAAAACGAGGCGTTTTTGTATGAAAACGCACGCATCACAGCGGAAGGGGCAGCCGTTTTACTGGCGCAAAGCGCAAACGTGACGCTGTACGGCAGCGAGATTGCCGTGATCGGCATGGGCAGGATCGCAGAGTGTCTTTGCCTGATCCTGCACGCGATGGGCGCACGCGTGAGCGTATATGCCAGAAGACGCGAGGCCTTGGCACGCGCACGCGCCATGGGTGCTGAGACCGTCTGCTTTTCGGACGCCTTGCCCGAATCGGTCGTGCAGGCGCACGACGCTGTTTGCAATACCGTGCCGCATCGGCTGTTTGATGCCAAGCTCTTATCTTTGGCGCATCGCGAGCTGCAGCTTTTGGAGCTGGCCTCCTTGCCGGGCGGCTTTGATGCGGATGCCGCAGCAAGGCTCGGTCTGCACGTCATCGACGGACAGGGCATACCCGGCAAATACGCGCCGCGCACGGCAGGCGAGCTGATCGCGGCTTACACAAAAGATGCTTTGAGAGGGGAGATCACACCGTGAACGAGATCAGACAAACCGTAGGCTTTGCGTTGTGCGGCTCGTATTGCACGCACGCAGCAGCTCTTGCGCAGTTGGATGCGCTTTTGCAAAAGGGATATGACGTTGTCCCCATTGTCAGCGAGCGCGTATGGCAGACGGATACACGCTTCGGAACGGCCGAGGCACTTTGCAAAAGTATTGCGGCAAAATGCGGCAAGGAGGTGATTCACACCATCCGCGATGCCGAGCCGCTGGGGCCTGCCAAGCCGCTCTCGGCGCTGGTCATTTGTCCCTGTACCGGCAACACGCTTGCCAAGCTTGCCGCAGGCGTGACCGATTCGGCCGTTTGCATGGCGGCCAAGGCGCACCTGCGCTCGGATCGCCCGTTGCTGTTGGCGCTGGCATCCAACGATGCCATGTCAGCCAATCTGCAGAATATCGCCACGCTGCTCAACCGCAAAAACGTGTTTTTCGTACCCGTGCGGCAGGATGATCCCACCAGCAAGCCGCATTCCTTGGTGGCTGAGTTTTCGCTTGTGCCGCAAGCACTTGAAGGTGCATTTGCAGGCAAGCAGATGCGCAAGCTGTTTTTATAAGCGTCACAAACTGTCGAACGCTTGTTATGGGAATATTTACAAATTGGTCTTGCTTTGGGCATAAAATTGCGATATGATTAAGTAAAGCTTGTATAATGGGAGGTGCGCTGTGTTCGGCTATATTCAGATATTGCAGCCTGAGTTGAAGATCAAAGAATATGCGTGTTACAGGGGCGCATACTGCGGTCTTTGCCGTCAGATGGGAAAATGCACGGGGCAATGCTCCCGCCTGACCTTGCGCTACGATGCGGCAGCCATGGTGCTTTTGCGCATGGCGGTACGCGGCACGGTGCCGGAGTACGAGCATAAGCGTTGCTTTTTACATCCCTTGACCAAAGCACCTGTGCTTGTGCCTTGCGAGGAGACCGAGGTGGTATCCTGTATCATGGCAGCATTGGCGTACCATAAATGTAAGGACGACGTGCATGACGAAAAGGGCGCGAAGCGCTTGCGTGCGCGTCTTGCGTATCCGTATTTTGCGTATCTGCGCCGCCGCGCCAAACGTCGTATGCCCGAGATCGACAGTATTGCCGAAAAGGGCATGCAAGCCTTTTTGCAAGCAGAGGCCAATGCCAACGGCTCTGCGGATATCCCCGCAAACGCATTTGGCACGATGATGGGAGAGCTGCTTTCATACCGCACACAGGGGCAGACGCGTGCTGTATTGCACGAGCTGGGCAGCGCCATGGGCAGATGGGTGTTCCTTCTGGACGCGGCAGAGGATTATGCCGAGGACGTCAAACGGGGAAGGTTCAACGCGCTGCACGAGCTGTACGGTGAAGAACAGCTTTCCGAGCAGCAAAGGCACACGCTGGATACGCTGCTTGCCGTGGAGCTTTCGGACGCGGTGGCGGCAGCCGATCTGATCGATTTTGACGGGCGCGACGAGCTGCGCGCCGTGATCTATAACGTGCTGTGCCTGGGCATGCCCACACAGGCAAGAGCGGTGCTGTTTGCGCAGCATGAATGTAAAGACTGTAAGAAAAAATGCAAGAAAGATAAAGGAGAGCGCGGAGCATGAATGATCCGTATAAGATCCTCGGTGTCAGTCCCGATGCCGATGAGGACGAGATAAAAAAGGCCTACCGCGCCTTGGCGCGAAAATATCACCCCGACAGATATGCGGGCAAGCCCGAGCTGCAGGCAAGCGCGGAGCAGAAAATGAAGGAGATCAACGCGGCTTACGAGGAAGTGCAGGCCATTCGCAGCGGCAAAAAGCAAAGCAGAGGCGGTGGCTACCGTGCCAATGACTTCCACGCACAGGGAAGCCCCACGGGGGACGCTTTGTATACAGATATCCGCCATCTGATCAACAACGGTGCCATCGAGCGTGCCTATACGCTGCTCATGGGCGTGCCGGAGCAAAAGCGCGGCGGCGAGTGGCATTTCCTGACGGGGTGCGTGTACGTTCGTATGGGCAGGCGCGTGGATGCTTGCAGAGAGTTTGATATTGCCTGCGGCATGGATCCGCACAATGCCGAATACCGCGCGGCACGCGAGCGCTTTGACGCGCAGGCCAATCCCTTCGGCACGCAGCAAACGAGCGTGCATTCAGGCTGTAATTGCTGTCATTTGTGCGCAGCCATGATGTGCGCCAATCTTTGCTGCAACTGTATGCGACGGGGGCTGTGATGAAAAAGGGGACACCGAAGCATATGGCTTCCATACAAAAAACCAAGCGTCTGACGGTAAGCGCCTTGCTTTGTGCGCTGGGCGCGGTGCTGCTTTGCGCAGGTCGGCTGTTTGACGGCACGCTGGATCTTTCCATGGCTGCGCTGACCTCGCTGATCGCAGTCTGGGCTGCCGAGGAGCTTGGCGGGCCTTATCCATGGCTGATCTGGCTTGTGACCTCTCTGCTTGCCGTAATGCTGATTCCGTATAATACGGCTGCCTGGGAATACCTGCTGTTTGCGGGGCTGTATCCCATGCTGCGCGTGGTTTTGGAAAAAGTGCCGCTTGCTTTGCGCATCCTGATCAAGCAGGTGCTGTTCAACAGCGTGATCGCGCTTGGCGTGCTGCTGCTCTGGAAGCTGCTGTTTCCAACGGCGCAAAGCTATCCTGCCGCACTTGGCGTGTTCTTTGGCGGCCAGGGCGCACAATGGGGCTATTCGCTGGCGGTCTGGATCACAGCCAATCTTGCCTTTGTGCTGTATGATTTTGTCATAGGCCGCTTTATTCAGGCATACCGCGTCAGATTGCGCGACAAATTCAAGTTTTTGCAAATGAAATAATACAAAACGACAAAACAGGCGTTGAGGCTTTGCAAGATATGCACAGCCGCTGACGCCTGTTTGTGTATTCGTGTCGCAAATTTTTAATTTTTTTGAAAAATTTACTTCGCTAAAGCAAATTTTTCTTGCAATCGCTTGTTATATATGTTATACTGAAAGCAATATCATATCGAAAGAAGGCGATTGCTTTGAAGCAAAACAAATTTACCCAAACGGTCAAAAAGTACGCGCACAGGTACTTTATCAAGGCCATGGGTGCCATGGCACTCGGACTTTTTGCGTCACTTTTGATCGGAACCATTTTCGACACGGTCGGAACCTATGCAAACCTGCCGTTTTTGAACACGGTTGCTACCTATGCCAAAAGCGCAACCGGCATGGCCATCGGTGTTGCCATCGCGCATGCGCTGGGCGCACATCCGCTTGTCATGTTTTCGGCTGCAGCCGTTGGTGCCATGGCCAATGCCATGGGCGCTGTCATACTGGACGGATCCATTCTTTCCTGGGCAGCTACCGCCAAGGCAGAGCAGGGCGTGTTTTATTCCGCAGGGCCTGCAGGCGCGTTCTTTGCCGTGATCGTGGCATGTGAGATCGGTATGCTGGTCTCCAAGAAAACCAAGGTGGACGTGCTGGTCACGCCCGTCGTTACCATTTTAGTGGGCTTTGGTGCATCCTGGCTCTTGTGTCCGCTGGTCTCTTACGTGTTGTATTACCTTGGCGTGTTTATCGCCACGGCTACCACGCTTCAGCCGCTGCTGATGGGCATTGTGATCTCGGTCGTGGTCGGCATCATCCTGACGCTGCCCATTTCCTCTGCCGCCATTTGCGCCATGATCTTTTCACAGGCGGCGATCGATGCGGCTGCTTTGAACGGCACGGACGAGGGACTTTTGCTGGCTGGCGGTGCGGCGGCGGTTGGCTGCTGCGCACAAATGGTCGGCTTTGCCATCTCCAGCTTCCGTGAGAACAAATGGGGCGGCATCGTGTCGCAGGGGCTTGGCACCTCTATGCTGCAAATGGGCAATATCGTAAGACGTCCGCAGATCTGGATCCCGCCCACGCTGGCATCCGCCATCATCGGCCCGATCTCTACCGTCATCTTCAAGCTCAAATGTGCCGGCGTTGCCGCAGGCATGGGTACGTGCGGGATGGTCGGCCCCATCGGTGTGATCAATTCCACCGAAAAAGGCCCCATGCTCTGGATCGGCCTTGTGCTTTGCTGCATCGTTCTCCCCGCAGTTCTTTCTCTGCTTTTCTCCGAGATCATGCGCAAATTGGGCTGGATCAAGGCAGGGGATATGCTCTTGGAGAGCTAAATATAACCACAGCATGAACAATCTGTAAATCCGTATTCATAATATTCGAAAGTACTTGACAGTCACGTGACTGTGTAGTATCATATAATCACAGGCTATCAAAGTCAAAAAATTATTAAAGGAGGACATAAAAATGCCTGATCCCGCAACCATTATCATTATTGCAGCGATTGCTGTCGTGGTTCTGATCGTTCTGATCTTTGCCAGTGGCTACGTCAAAGCCCCCCCGAACAAAGCCTACATTATCTCGGGTGCCCGCTCGAAGAAAAAGGTCCTGATCGGTAAAGCCGGCTTCCGTTGGCCGTTCTTTGAAAGACTTGATAAGCTTTCTCTGGACGTCATGCAGGTCGACGTAAAGACCAGCGAGGCAGTTCCCACCAACGAGTTCATCAACGTCAGCGTTGACGGCGTTGCGAACATCAAGATCTCCTCTGATCCCGAGCTGATCAACAAGGCAGCAGAAGCACTGCTTTCCATGGATCAGCGCCAGCTTATCTTCCTTTGCACACAGGTGCTGGAAGGTAACATGCGTGAGATCGTCGGTTCCGTGGGACTGAAGGAAATGGTCCAGGAGCGTCAGATCGTTGCAGAAAAGATCAAGGAAAACGCAGTACCCGATATGCGCAAGCTGGGTATCGAGATCGTAAACTTCAACATCCAGAACTTCAAGGATGGCGCAGGCACGATCGAGAACATGGGTATTGACAACGTTGAGCAGATCCGCAAGGCTGCTCAGATCGCAAAGGCTGAGGCTGCAAGAGACATCAGCATTGCAGAAGCGAATGCAAAGGAAGAGGCAAACAAGGTTGCCGTCAATACCAACCTGCGCATCTCCGAGCAGAATACCTCGCTGGCTATCCGTCAGGCAGAGCTGAAGAAGGATGCCGACATCAAGCAGGCAGAGGCTGACGCTGCATACGCAATTCAGAAGGAGCAGCAGAGAAAGACCATTGAGGTCACCGCTGCAGACGCAGACATTGCAAGAAGAGAAAAGGACGCAGAGCTTGCAGAAAAGGAAATCGCGCTGCAGGAAAGAAGACTGGACGCAGAGATCCGCAAGAAGGCAGACGCGCTCAAGTACGAGGCTGAGAAGAAGGCTGAGGCTGAGCTGATCAAGCGTCAGAGAGAAGCAGAAGCTCGTCGCTTTGAGGAAGAGCAGGCTGCTATGGCTAAGATGAAGATGGCAGAAGCAGAGAAGTTCGAGCAGGAGCAGCAGGCTCTGGCTCAGAAGGCAACTGCAGACGCACTTGCTTACTCCAAGCTCAAGGAAGCAGAAGGTATCCGTGCCGTTGGTCTTGCAGAGGCAGAAGCCATCGAAAAGAAGGCAGAAGCACAGAAGAAGATGGGCGAGGCTTCGGTACTCGATATGTACCTGACCGCACTGCCCGAGGTCGTCAAGAACGCAGCCGCTCCCTTGGCACAGACCGACAAGATCGTGATGTACGGCGAAGGCAACTCCGCAAAGCTTGTTAAGGACGTTATGACGTCCGCAAATCAGATCACCGAGAGCCTTGAAGAGTCTGTCGGTATTGACCTCAAGAGCATGCTTGCCGGCTTTGTAGGCGGTAAGGCTGCCGCAGGCAGCAACGACGCTGAGTAATCAGACATGAGCAAACAAAAGCTCCGCTTGCCACGTGACCTTCGCGGTCACGTGTGCCGGGCGGTGTGCAAAAAGGTTATGCCTTTCGTGTTGCTCATGATCGCCTTTGGCGCGGTGTTGTACTTATGGGGCGAGCGGATTTTTGAAATGCTGCCGCCCATTGCACGCATCGGCGCGTATCTTCTGACCATGCTGATCCCATTCGCGATCACACGCTTTCCGTTCTGTTTGTTTGACAGTACCTTTACCGGAGCAGTCAAGGGTGTGCGCGTCAAGAACGAGTACGTGATGGAAAAAAAGGAATTGTTCTCAAGATCCTACACCTCACGTAGGTTGATTCAGGCGGCTTATCTGACGATTGAAGAACCGTCGGGAAGAAAACGGGAAGTCAAGATCATGATGAACAACAACGCGCTTGCCGAAGAATTCAAGCCCGGACAGACCGTGTTTCACCTTTACGGTGCCAAGCACACGGTCATCCTGCCCGAAAAGTCGGGTGACCACGTGGAGTGTCCGGTCTGCGGCGACGATAACCGCGCAGCGCTGACGAATTGTCACTCCTGCGGACATACGCTGATCAAGAGTATGCATGATTTAATTTCATAATCTAAATCCCACCGCTTGCGTTTTGCAGGCGGTGGGTTTTGCATGAAAGGATAGTGTATCCTATACCCCGAGTGTCATCCTGAGCGGAGTGCGTAGCACGGAGTCGAACTTTTGCGGAATGAAGTGTCCGTCGCGTGAGCAGGACACGGAATAAAGCAAAAGCGCAAGCGCGATAAGTGCGCAGCGGGATCTCAGAACGGTTTATGACACGCTTGTTTGCACAAAGTAATATTCGAATGTAATCGGGTTGTGTTCATTTTGTAAATGTAACAGAGGCTGAGCAGACATTGAGAAAACCCATTCGAGATCCCGCTGCGCGCTTCCGTTCGTCGCGCTAGCGGTTTTGCTTTGCTTCACGTTGTTCCGCTCCGCAAAACTTCGACTCGGTCGTGCAAGCACTTCCTCGCTCAGGATGACACTCAGGGGATATTTCTCCAGAAAAATTACATACTAATCGGAGAGCAGGGACTTGTGTACGCACCAAACGCAAAATTAGCACTCCCACCGCAAAATTAGCAGAGTTCATAAAATATTAACAAAGAAAAATGGGCAAAAGGGGTTGACAAACCGCCAAAAAAGTGCTAAATTTATGTCAGCGGTTAGCACTTGACCAAAAAGAGTGCTAAAAATCGCCAAAAAGATGTCACAAAGAGAGGAGATTCGACATGGCAGCAAAGCATGAGGGCTTGAGTGAACGTAAAAAATTAATATTGAAGGCCATCGTCGAGGCACACATTGCCGAGGGTGAGCCGGTCGGATCCAAATCTCTGATGGCAAATCAGCAGATCGTTTGCTCGTCTGCTACCATTCGTAACGAAATGGCCGAGCTTGAGGAGATGGGCTACCTGGTGCAGCCTCACACCTCGGCAGGCAGAGTGCCAAGCGAGCTTGGCTACCGCTTTTACGTGGATTCGCTGATCGAGCATTACGCCATGACGGCACACGACATCAAGGAGATCGGCGGACTGCTCAAATCCAAGATGCACGAGCTGGACGAGGTACTGCTGGCGGCCTCACGCGTTGCGTCCAATCTGACCAACTATACGGGCATTGCCATCAAGCCCCGTGCAAGCGCGGCACGCATCAATCGCTTTGAGATCATTTATATCAAGCCCACCGAGTTTATCGTGGTCATGGTCGCAGCGTCCGGTGACGTCAAGACCAGAAGCATTCACACCGAAAGCGAGATCACCGCAGACACAACGGCGCTGCTCTCCCGCGTGCTCAACGAGAACATCGCGGGACTTACCTCGCACGAGATCAATCTTCCCATCATCATGAATATGGAAAGCGAGATGGGAGCGCAGGCGTCCTTCGTTTCTCCCGTGATCAAGGCGGTTTACGAAACGCTCAACGAGCTGGACGACGGTGAGGTGCATTGGAGCGGCATCGATCAGCTTTTGCAATATCCCGAATTTGAGGATCGCGATACGCTCAAGCACGTGCTGGGTGCTTTGGAGGGACAGGACGAGATCCTGGATCTGGTTTCGGCAGGGGATCGCGAGGACGTCAACGTGGTCTTCGGATCGGGCGGCATGACAGGGCCGATGAATAATTCGGCCATGGTATATAAGCATATCGTCAAGGACGGCAAGACGGTGGGTGCAATCGGCATCATCGGTCCGCGCCGTATGGACTACGCAAAGGTGCTGGCCACCTTGGAAAGTCTGAGCGGCAATATTGCAGATATGCTGACAGAGGAAAACAAATTGTTGAACGGAGGAGAACGTAATGGAGGAAACAAAAAGACCGACGGATGAGGCCGCGGAGCAGACCGTGACCGAAACGGAAGAACCCGAGGTACAAAGCGAACCGGAGGAAAAGCCGAGCCGTTCGGATAAAAAGAAGCAAAAAAAGGCTGAGGCGGAGATCGCACAGCTGACCAAAAAGTTAGAGGAAGCAAATGCGGAGCTTGCAGCGGCCAACGACAAGTATATGCGCATGATCGCAGAGTACGACAACTACCGCCGCCGCACCGCCAAGGAAAAGGACGGCATCTACGCAGATGCGTATGCAGACGCGCTCAAGGGCATTCTTCCGATCATTGACAATCTCGAAAGAGCAGTCGGCGTCAGCGAAGCCGAAGCACTTCAGAAGGGGCTCTCCATGACGCTCAAGGGTGCCGAGGATGCACTTGCCAAGATGGGCGTGACCTCGTTTGGCGAAAAGGGCGAGACGTTTGATCCCGAAAAGCACAATGCAGTCATGCATATTGAAGATGAAGCGTACGGTGAGGGCGAGATCACCGAGGTTTACCAAAAGGGCTATGCAAAGGGCGATAAGGTTTTGCGCTTTGCCATGGTCATCGTCGCAAACTGAATTCAGAAATCTATTTACACACCATATATTTAAGGAGGAAAAACAATTATGGGAAAGATCATCGGTATAGATTTAGGTACAACAAACTCTTGCGTAGCAGTATTCGAGGGCTCTGAGCCCATCGTTATCCCCAATCCCGAGGGAAGCAGAACCACTCCCTCCGTCGTCGCGTTCTCCAAGACCGGCGAAAGAATGGTCGGCCAGGTTGCAAAGCGCCAGGCCATCACCAACCCCGACAGAACCGTGATCTCTATCAAGAGAGAAATGGGCTCTGCAAAGAAGACCAACATTGACGGTAAGGCATATACGCCCCAGGAGATCTCCGCTATGATCCTGCAGAAGCTCAAGGCTGATGCAGAGAGCTACCTTGGCACCACCGTGACCGACGCTGTTATCACAGTTCCCGCATACTTCTCCGACGCACAGCGTCAGGCAACCAAGGATGCAGGCAAGATCGCAGGTCTGGACGTTAAGAGAATCATCAACGAGCCTACCGCTGCAGCACTTGCATACGGTATGGATAAGGAGCTTGAACAGAAGATCATGGTATTCGACCTTGGCGGCGGTACCTTCGACGTATCCATTCTTGAAATCTCGGACGGCGTGTTCGAGGTGCTTGCAACCAACGGCGACACCAAGCTGGGCGGTGACGACTTTGACCAGAGAATCATCGACTGGATGGCTGATAAGTTCCAGAAGGAAAACGGCGTTGACCTTCGTCGCGACAAGATGGTGCTGCAAAGACTCAAGGATGCAGCAGAGAAGGCGAAGATCGAGCTTTCCGGCATGATGAGCGCAGATATCAATCTGCCCTTCATTACCGCAACCAGCGCAGGACCTCTGCACTTTGAGGCAACTCTGACCAGAGCTGAGTTCGACCGCATCACGGCTGATCTGGTTGACCGCGCTATGGTTCCCACCAAGAAGGCTCTGGCCGATGCAGGACTGAGCGTTTCTCAGATCGATAAGTGCCTGCTGGTCGGCGGTTCTACCAGAATTCCCGCCGTGCAGGAGGCTGTCAAGAAGTTCATCGGCAAGGAACCCTTCAAGGGCATCAACCCCGATGAGTGCGTAGCCATCGGCGCCGCTATTCAGGGTGGCGTGCTTGGCGGCGAGGTCAAGGATCTGCTGCTTCTGGACGTAACGCCTCTGTCTCTGGGTATTGAAACCATGGGCGGCGTATTCAACAGAATCATTGACAGAAATACCACCATCCCCGTAAAGAAGAGCCAGATTTACTCCACCGCAGCTGACGGCCAGACCTCTGTTGAGGTACACGTGCTGCAGGGCGAGAGAGAAATGGCACAGTACAATACCACGCTTGGCAGATTCATTCTGGACGGCATCGCTCCCGCTCCCCGTGGCGTTCCTCAGATCGAGGTCACCTTTGACATTGACGCAAACGGTATCGTAAACGTTACCGCAAAGGATAAGGGTACCGGCAAGGAGCAGCACATTGTCATCACTTCTTCTACCAATATGTCTCAGGAAGACATCGACAAGGCTGTTCGCGAGGCTGAAAAGTATGCCGAAGAGGACAAGAAGCAGAAGGAAGCCGTTGACGTGCGTAACCGTGCGGAGTCCATGGTATTCCAGATGGAAAAGACGCTTGGCGAGGTTGAGGGCAAGGTAAGTCCCGATGCCATCAATGAGGCTAAGGCCGGCATTGAAAAGCTCAAGGAAACCCTGAAGGGCAGCGATACAGAGGCTATCAAGGCTGATACCGAGGCTGCAGAGAAGGCATTCTATAAGGTATCCGAGGAGCTGTACCGTCAGCAGGGCGCACAGGGCGGCGCAGAGGGTGGCCAGCAGGGCGGCAATTACGACGCAGGCGACGGCACCTACTACGATGCAAACTACGAGGATAACTCCAATAAGTAATGTAAAAAAGCTATAGCCGAACAGGAGTCGAACCAAGTTGGTTTTGACGGGCAGATTTGTCCGATCCCTTCATCTTTCCCCTTGGACATATTGCCTATATGCCCTGCGGGAAAAGCTTTTGGGCTCGAAAAAATCTGCTTCGTCAAAACTGCTCGCACCCGCCGGCGAATGAATTTTTGATAGATTTTGGTGTGATTTTGCGCAGCAAGATACAAATCTTGCAAGCGAAAGCACGCCGAAAGATGCGAAAATGCATCGTCGTCGGGCAATTCGGTTCGGCTCCCGTTCGGCTAGCAAAAGAAAAATGGGAGGGGTTGCCGTGAACAATAGGTTT
>JAZUSJ010000100.1:0-4683 GCA_045606685.1 Eubacteriales bacterium | reverse complement strand
CTATGCCCGAAACTGAAATACCACCCGCTATGCGGGTGGATATTTATTGTGGTAAAAAAAAGGGTACAATACCTCGGCAAAGATAATTTTAAAATTATTCTGTATTTCTTGCGTGAAAATGAGAATATTTTGTTGACAGTGTGATAATTATGTGATAAAATAGTTGCATATTCTTCTTGTGGAAGTATAAGAGCTACGGCTTTTATATAAATGAAATTTTTAGGAGGAACATTCCAATGTTCAAGAAAATTCTGTCCCTGTGCCTTGCTGTTCTGATGGTAGCAGCTGCATGTGTAGCCATGACTTCCTGTGACATGGGCGGCAATAAGGCAAAGATGACCGAGTCGCCTCTGCCTGAGGTTGAGCTCAAGAAGGACTTCGACGTTCCCGCAGATTTCAAGATCGGCTTTATTCTGCTGCACGACGAAGCGTCCACTTATGACCTGAACTTCATTAACGCTGTTAAGAAGGTACAGGAAGCTCTCGGTCTGTCTGATGACCAGATCCTTTACAAGAAGGGTATCCCCGAATCCAACGCTTGCTATGAGGCTGCTTGCGACCTGGCTGATGACGGCTGCGACATTATCTTCGCTGACAGCTTTGGTCACGAATCTCATCTGCTCAAGGCTGCACAGGAGTATCCTGAGATCCAGTTCTGCCATGCAACCGGCACGATGGCTCATACCGCAGGTCTTGACAACTTCCACAATGCATTCGCTTCCATCTACCAGGGCAGATACCTTGCAGGCGTTGCTGCAGGTCTGAAGCTCAACGAGATGATCGAGAATGGCGAGATCACCGCAGACAAGGCAAAGATGGGCTATGTCGGCGCATTTACCTTTGCTGAGGTTATCTCCGGCTACACTTCCTTCTACCTTGGTGCAAAGTCCGTTTGCCCCTCCGTTACTATGGAAGTACAGTTCACCGGCTCCTGGTACGACGAGATCAAGGAAAAGGAGGCTGCTACCGCTCTGATCGGTAACGGCTGCGTTCTGATCTCCCAGCACGCTGACTCCATGGGCGCTCCCTCCGTTTGCGAGGAAAAGAACGTTCCCAACGTTTCCTACAACGGCTCTACCCACGAATCTTGCCCCAACACCTTTATCGTTTCCTCCAGAATCGACTGGTCTCCCTACTACCTCTACATCATCAAGAGCGTATGCCAGGGTACTCCCATTGCTGCTGACTGGTGCGGCGGTGCTGATGAAGGCTCCGTAGTTCTGACCGGCATCAACGAGAATGCTGCTGCAAAGGGCACTCTTGCTAAGCTGGAAGAGGTTGCTGCTAAGCTCAAGAGTGGCGAGATCAAGGTATTCGATACCAACACCTTCACCGTTGAAGGCAAGAAGCTGGATTCCTATATGGCTGACGTTGATACCGATGCTGCGTTCACCAAGGACACCGAGGCCATTAAGGATGGTTACTTCCACGAGTCCGAGTACCGTGCAGCTCCTTACTTCGATATCATGATTGATGGTATCACTCTGCTCAACACCAACTTCGGTTAATATTATCATTATAGACAGGCGGAGCTTCGGCTCCGCTTGTCTCGGTTTTTTTACAAGAGCTGAGCAAACGGCTCAAGGGTTTTGAACCGCTTGCTCAAGGCTTGTAAATGATTACTTATCTGTACGGAGGAATTCATGAGTAAACCTATTGCACTTGAAACGAGAGGGGTTACCAAGCGCTTTGGCAGCGTTGTTGCCAACAACAGCGTAGATCTTGATGTGTATCGTGGAGAGATCCTTGCCATTCTCGGTGAAAATGGTTGCGGAAAGACCACTCTGATGAACATGATCGCGGGCATTTACTATCCGGACAGCGGATCGATCCTTGTAAACGGCCAAGAGGTTGTGATCCGTTCGCCCAAGGATGCATTCCGCCACGGTATCGGTATGATCCACCAGCATTTTAAGTTGGTTGATCTGTTTACTGCGGCAGAAAACATTGTACTCGGTGTTGACGACGGAAAGAAGTATAATATCAAGGAGGTCAACCGCCGCGTTGCTGAGATTGCGGAAAAGTATGGCTTCCACGTTGATCCCAAAAAGAAGATCTATGAAATGTCCGTTTCCGAAAAGCAGACGGTTGAGATCCTCAAGGTGCTGTATCGCGGTGCGGATATTCTGATCCTGGACGAGCCCAGTGCCGTGCTGACTCCTCAGGAGACCGACAGACTGTTCGACGTGCTGCGCCGTATGCGCGAGGACGGCAAATCCATTCTGATCATTACCCATAAGCTGCACGAGGTCATGGCGATCTCCGACCGCGTGGCCGTGCTGCGCAAGGGTGAGCATATCGCTACCGTAGAAACCGCGCATACCAGCCCTGCCGAGCTGACCGAAATGATGGTCGGCAAGAAGGTGGAGCTGAATATCGACCGCCCCCTGCCGCACGACGTGCGTGATCGCCTGGTCATCAAGGGGCTTTCCATGACCGACGTGGAAGGCGTCAAGATTCTGGACGACATTACCTTTACGGCAAAAGCCGGTGAAATTTTGGGTATTGCGGGCATCGCAGGCAGCGGACAGAGAGAGTTGCTTGAGTCGATCGCAGGTCTGCATCACCTGCAGGGCGGCAGCATTACATACTATAACCCCAAGCAGGATAAGCCTATTACGTTCTATCACAAGAGCTTTGAGCGCGTGATGGAGCTGGCAAACGAGGGCATGCTCCGCTACGTTGACGGCAGAGAGTTTACCGGCAAGGACGAGCAGGGAAAGGCTCTTTCCAGAAAGACCATTTGTGCGCAGGTAGAGGCGGGAGAGATCCTGTTCAAGGATGATGAGGTCATCAACCTGCGGGAAAAAACGCCTCTGCAGATCCGCGAGCTTGGCGTGCGCCTTTCGTTCGTTCCCGAGGACCGTCTCGGCATGGGCCTTGTGGGCAATATGGATATCGTTGACAATATGATGCTGCGCAGCTACCGCCGCGGCCAGTCCGTGTTCGTAGACCGCAAAAAGCCGGGAGATCTGGCACATACCATCGTGCATGATCTGGAGGTCGTAACGCCCAGCACGCACACACCCGTGCGCCGTCTGTCGGGCGGTAACGTGCAAAAGGTACTGGTCGGCCGTGAGATCGCAGCCGCACCCACCGTGCTCATGGCTGCATACCCCGTGCGAGGACTTGACATCAACTCCTCTTACACCATCTACAACCTGCTGACCGAGCAAAAGGAAAGCGGTGTTGCCGTTATTTTCGTGGGCGAGGATCTGGACGTGCTTGTTGAGCTTTGCGACCGCATTATGGTGCTCTGCGCAGGCCGTGTGACCGGTGTGCTGGATGCAAGAAGCACCACCAAGGAGGAGATCGGCCTTTTGATGACGGGCGATCACGCATCCTCGGATACAGAAACTGACAAGAAGGAGGAATAAGCGATGAAAACGATTGAAAAACGCACGCGCGAGCCGCTGTTTCACGTAGTCAAGCGCGATTCTCTTCCTGTCTGGAAGGGCATGCTGATCCGCGTCATTGCGGTTGCTGCGGCAATTCTGCTGTGTGCGCTGCTTTCGGTGATCATGCTGGAAAACGTAGATCCCATTAAGTTTATTACTACGCTCTTTGACGGTGCAATCGGCTCGCAAAGACGTCTTTGGAAGCTGGCAAAGGACACCGCCGTGCTGCTTTGCATCTCGCTGGCAGTCACGCCCGCGTTCCGTATGAAGTTCTGGAATATCGGTGCCGAGGGACAGACTCTGGTCGGCGCACTGGCATCGGTAGCGGTTGCATATTATCTTGGCGGACAGGTTCCAGAGCCTATTTTGCTGGTTCTGATGCTGGTTGCCTCTGTGGCTGCAGGTGCGATTTGGGGCGGTTTTCCCGCAATTTTCAAGGCAAAGTGGAACACCAATGAAACGCTGTTTACGCTGATGATGAACTACGTCGCCACCGGCCTTGTGGCTTACTTCTTAGCCTTGTGGTGTCCGAGCAACGGCAGCGTGCTGGGCAGACTGGACTTTGGCCATCTGCCTGTCGTGCTGCACGAGTATTTCCTTTTGATCGTGGTCACGCTGGTGCTGACTGCGGTTGTGTACGTCTACCTGCATTATACCAAGCAGGGATATGAGATCAGCGTTGTGGGTGAGAGTGAAAATACTGCACGCTATATCGGCATCAATGTGGGTAAGGTCATTATCCGCACCATGATCGTGTCAGGTGCGATCTGCGGTCTGGCAGGCTTTTTGATCGTGGGTGCGCTGGACCACTCCATTACCACCACCTCGGTCGGTGGTCTTGGCTTTACTGCTATTATGGTTTCCTGGCTTGCCAAGTTCAATCCCTTGATCATGATTGGAACCAGCTTGTTTATCACCTTTTTGCAGCAGGGATGTGCGGAGATCGGTTCTCAGGTCGATCCCTCTTTCCCCAATATCGTCGTGGGTGTCGTGCTGTTCTTTATCATCGGCTGTGAATTCTTTATCGGCTATAAGCTCCAGTTCCGCAAATCCTCGAAAAAAGGAGGTAGTGCATCGTGACTCCGTTTCTTGATTTTTTAGTGACGGCAATTCCGCTCGGTATCACGTTCTTGTACGGATGCGTGGGCGAGATCCTGACCGAAAAGGCAGGACATCTGAATCTGGGTATCCCCGGTATCATGTGCGTGGGGGGCACCTGCGGGTGTATGGCAATCAAGCTGCTGCGCAATTCGGGGATGCCTTGGGTTGTGATTTTGTTGATCTC
>JAZUSJ010000099.1:0-6163 GCA_045606685.1 Eubacteriales bacterium | reverse complement strand
GCATCCGTCTTGTTCAATCTTCCGTCAAGGGACACCGCAAAGAGCCTTCCCCGCGGGGGAAGGCTTTATAAAGTGCATCCGTCTTGTTCAATCTTCCGTCAAGGGACACCGCAAAGAGCCTTCCCCGCGGGGGAAGGCTTTATAAAGTGCATCCGTCTTGTTCAATCTTCCGTCAAGGGACACTGCAAAGAGCCTTCCCCGCGGGGGAAGGGGGACCGCAGCGGCATTTGAATTGAGCAGAGCGAGGTTCAATGACGCGGTTGCGGTGGATGAGGTTTACCACACGGACGCTCTTTCATTCACTTGGACAGAAATATGTCGCTCGCAAATATTTATTGAATTTCAATAAATTCTTATTGACATGCAATATCTCCTATGTTATAATGAAAGCAAAGATACATGAGAGGAGCGAGGACTTTGAAGTTGGATATCAAGAACGCATTTGCGATCACGGGTATTGTTGCCTGCGTCTGCATACTGGCATCCATTGTGCTGATCTGTGCATATCTGCCGCCCGTGGTTTCGGCCATGATCGACGTTCCCGATCAGATCGGCAACCGAAACGAATTGGATGCCGCGGGGCGACAATGGATTTTGATAGATGCTTACGCCATGCTTGCGCTTGCCGCCGTGTGTGATGCTTTGGTCATTGCGCTGCTTGCAAAGGTGATTCGCAAGCGAGAGCATACCAAGAGCTTCGGTTCTCTGCTGCTCTTCATCGCAATCTGTTGCTTTGGTGAAGCAGTTTTATCAATTCTACTGCTTTCACAGTTTCAAATGGCGCTCTTCCCTTTCTTTATTGCTCTTACCTTGGGGCTTTGCATGCTGATCGTGCGGCATTTGCTGGCACAAGCAGCCGAAATCAAACAAGAAAATGAACTTACGGTGTGAGGTATATTATGATTTTGATTAACTTGGATGTTGTGATGGCAAAGCGCAAAATGTCGCTGAATGAGCTTTCGGACAAGGTGGGAATTACCCTTGCCAACCTTTCCATTCTCAAAAACAACCATGCAAAGGCGGTCAGACTCAGCACGCTGGACGCGCTTTGCAAGGCCCTTGACTGCCAGCCTGCGGATATTTTGGAATACGTACCGGACGCGCAAGAAAAAAAGGTGCAAGAGGCTGAGATGCAGGCAAAGCCGTCAACCGTCAAAGGAGAGGCATAAATATGAGAAATTTGATTTATAAACTTACTTTTGCACTTCTGATCTTTTCCCTGTTACTATCACTTGGTGCCTGCATCAACTCAAAACGCAAGCAGGAAAAGATTAAAGAAACATTTTCGTCCTTTGATAACGCGCACGATTACGTATTTGTTACGCATTCTCCCAATTGCCTGTACATTGGTGAAAACGTAATAGATATGGATCAATTGACATGGCAAGGCAGAAAATGTGCGTATATCGGCACGGCAACCGACTGTGCCTACTTTTTCACCCATTGTGAGCAAAGCGAAAATGAGGTAGAGCTGTTATGCTTCTCCTATCAAACATTGGAGTTTTCCCTTGTGACGACTATTGAAGCACAGAACAACGTATTGGATGCCGATTATTATCATGGCGAGATATACTTTACCGTCAAGGCTACAAGTGACGAGGATGGTGGTTCGTATCTGATTTACAATCCCCTGACCCAAGAAAATCGTATTGAGGATGCGGAAGCAGTATCAAGCGATATGTTTCGTGACTTTGTGACCGATGAATATATCATTACAAAAGATTCAAATAAGAATACGGCGAGGATAATTAACAAGCAAACAGGTGAAGAAAGAGCCGTGGATTATCCGCTTTTAAAAACCTGCGAGCAAGGAAAAAAGATCTATGCTTTGGGAGACGTATATTTGTGTGACGGTCCAATGGATGCTTACGAGAAGAATGGCGAGATATACTTGGTCTATATTTACTTAGTTGACGGCTTTTTGGGCTATCCCTGTTATGCCTACGTGATGAAATACGATTTTGACAGTCACACAATGACGTATTATACGGCTGTGTATATGGAGAACTTCCCGGAGGGTGGCTTGAGGAATTTCATCATTCCGGAATAAGGAGATTATAAAATGAAAACGATGGTAAAAGAACGTTTTACAAAGGCAAATATGATTCTGTTGGCAATCGGTAGCCTACTGCCATTGGCTGCGCTGGGCTTCATGATCATATTACTGCTTGCCAATACCCTTTTTACGCCTGCATACATAATAAGCCTGATACTTCCCGTATTCGCATTGTTGGCGGTATGGGCAACCGGGCTTTCAAAGATCAAGCTTGGATGGAAAATCACGTGTTGTTGCATATTTGTGTTTGGGTTTGTCATATTCTTTTTCATCGTGCTATCTTGGGGGGAATTTGTGTTGATAGACCACTATTCGGATGATGGCGCCATATCTCCCTACACAGATGCCACCGAGAAACTTGAAACTATGCCAACGCTTGATGAGATCGGAGATCCGGAACAAATTGATTATTACTATTATTTTGCCAGCGCGATGATATTCGCTTGGGAATCGGATACCTTGATCTGTACCTATGACGAGCAGGCGTACAAGGAGCAAAAGACGTTGCTTGATCAAACGTACACTTTTCAAACCGAGGATATGGAGGAGTTCGGTTATGCCTGTTCACCTTATGCCGAGGTAGATGGGTTTACGTTTCGTGTTTTATCATTTGATCAGTATCAGCATTTATATTATCCGAAATACATGACCCTGATCGGCACAAATGATGAAACCAATCAGATTGTCTATATTTCTTATGATAATTCGGATCTCGATTATATCAGCAGTTCCCTTTCAAAGTTCATTGAAGATGACTGCGGGTGGAAGTATGTACAGCGCAGAAAGGTGTATTTTGACTGATTCTGCGGAGCAAACCCCCGCCCTACGAATACAGCGGGACGTCGAGGCGCCGTCCCCTGCAATTTACATAAAAGACAAAAGAGGTCTGCGCGTCTCGCGCAGACCTCTTTTCCTTATGCAATTTTGCTCTTATGCCTTGGTGGTAAGGTAATCGCACACGTCCTTGACGGTTTCGAACTTGACAGGCTCGTTGAACTGGAAGCCGAATGCTGCCTCGATCTCCATTGCCAGCAGCATGACGGACAGAGAGTCCAGCTTGAGGTCTTCCATGAGCTTGGTCTCGGGGGTAACCGTGGAAACGTCGATTCCGGGGTTGACTCTGCCAATGATTTCGGTGAGTTTTTCAAGCATGATGATATGATCCTTTCGTAATTTGTCAGATAATCGTAACGGTGGGCGTCGAGGACGTCGCCCGCTACGATGCAAATATTATTTCAGATTTTTGATATAAGATCTGCGGCGCTTATGCTGTGTAGCATCGAAGTACTTCCACTGCGCCATGACCTGGGTATTGGTTTCAAGGTTTAAGTTGGTTTCGGCATATTCGACCTTGCCGCTTGCCAGCATTTCGATCAGCTGCACCAGCATGACTGCATTGATGCCCGCGTTCTGATATTCGGGCAGCACACCGATCAAGCCAAGATCCAAGGTGTCCGGATGCTTTGAGCTGTGCAGCACCTTGCAGATGGCAGGCAAAGTCAGTCTGCCTCCGCTCTTTTGCAGTGCTTTGCCGATGCCGGGAATACACAGCGCAAACGCGACCACGCGCTCGTTTTCGTCGCAAATGACTACAAGATACTCCTTGTTCAGAATCAGAATAAACTGATCGATCATCTGCTTTTTCATGTTCTCGGTAAACGGCACCGTGCCAAACAGGTGGCGGTAGCACTCGTCCAGGCATTCAAAAAAGCTGTCCTTATAGGTGTCTATGTACTGCTTCTTGGACATTTTTGAGCTGTCCACCACGTGCAGCTTGGAAAGCTCCAGCGCACGCTGTGCCACGCGCCCGAGCATGGGGTTGGGCGTCTTTGGAGCGCGCAGGCGGAACTCGAACCAGTCGATCTCCTTTCCATAGCCGCAGGCCTCCAGCAGCGCGGGATAGTAATCATAATTGTACTGCTCCTCAAAGGTGGAAAGCTGATCAAAGCCCTCGATCAGCAAGCCCTCTCGCTCCAAATCGCTATAGCCAAGCGGGCCGCAGACGGTATCCATGCCCTGCTCTTTCGCCCAATTCTCCACGGCTGCAAACAACGCCTTTGCCACACGCAGGTCGTTGACGGCATCAAAGCGCGTAAAGCGCACGCGCTTCTCGCCTCTGAGCTCGTTGGACTGACGCTGCAGAATGCCCTGAATGCGGCCAACCACCTTTTTTCCCTGCATGGCAAGGAAAAACACGGTCTCGCAGGTGTCGCTGTAGGCATGTTTTTTCTTAAACTGCGCCATTTCGTCGCCGTAAAGCGGCGGCACGAAGTATGGATTGTTCTTATAAAGCTTTAACGGAAACCGGACAAAGGCCTTTCTTTGCGCGCCCGTTTCTACCTTGATGATTCTGACGTCTTCCATAGGCCAAATTATTCCAGAGGCTCATCCTCGCGACGCAGGAAGAGTAAGCCGTAGCCTGCCAGCCACGGGCCGTTGTGACATCCGCTGACGGGAGAGGTGATAACCTTTTCGTGGTTTGTGTGAATGTCGTACTTCTTTTCGATCTCAACAAGCTCTTCAAGCAGCGAAGGACCTGTGTAGGTGTGCCAGAGCAGATAGTCGGCAGGATCGCGGTCACCGATCATTTCCTTTAAGATCTCGCAGGTCTTTGCCAGCGCCTTCTTGGGCGTACGGACGCTCTGCAGCGCGCAAAGCTCACCGTCATGTGTGAAATGCACCACGGGGCAGATATTGAGCATCTTACCCATCAGCGCCTTACCGCCCTTGAGTCTGCCGTTGTAGATCAGATAGTCCAGCTTTGCATCAACACCCAAAAATTCCTGGTGCTTCATCATCCAGGCGATCTCCTTGAGAATGGTCTCGGTGGGAACGCCCTTTTCGATCATCTCGGCAGCCTTGATCGCCAGCATACCCTCGCCAAAGCAGGTGATCTTGGAGTCGATGACGATGATGTTCATCTTATCGGCAAATTCCTCTGCGGTCAGACGGATCAGGTTGTAGGTACCGCCCAGATATGCGCTGATGGCAATCACGATGACCTCACGGTAACCGTCGTCATACGCCTTCTGGAAATGCTCTCTGATTCTCTCGGGGCTGGGCATTGCGGTCTTGGGCAGATTGTTCTTGGCATCCTCCAGAACCTCCAGTTCCTTGTAGAATGCATCGGGATCGAGGTCAAGGCCTTCCAAGTATTCCTTGCCCTTAAAATGAACGTGGATGCGGATGATATCAATGTCGTATTTCTTATAGCGTTCGGGGGCGTACTCGATGCAGCCCGTAGAGGTACACATGACTTTTCTTTTGATTTCCATAACTGACTCCTTTGATTATTGTCTTGGATGACGTTATCTGTTATCCTTACCGTCAAACATCGCCTTGTTTCTTGCGATGTTGAGCATGATGGCAGAGGTGTTTTTGATCGAATCCGCATTTGCAGCACCGTGTGCCTTGATGATAGGCTTTCCAACACCCAGCAGCTGTGCGCCGCCGAGCGAATTGAAGTCGTAAATGCTCATCAAGTATCCCACGAGCTTCATGATCTCAGGGTTGCCCGTCTTTTTGCCGTACACCACGATATCGGTGATGATCCTCTTTGCAATGCCCTCGGAATTTTTAAGCACCTGGTTGCCTGCAAAGCCGTCTGCGACCAGCACGTCGCAATCACCGGAAAGCGCGTTGGTTCCCTCGATATTGCCCACGAAGTTCAGCTCCGTGTCCGCCTTGAGCAGCGCGTGCGTTTCCTTGACAAGCTTATTGCCCTTGGTTTCCTCCGCACCGTTGGAAAGAAGGCCTATGCGCGGATTTTCTATGGCGTAGCATTGCTTCATGAGATCCGAGCCCATATGTGCAAAATCCACCAGCATGGAAGCGGTGCAGTCAATATTGGCACCCGTGTCCACAAGGCAGGTAAAGCCGCCCTTTGCTGCGGGCAGAATGGCTGCCAGAGCCGGTCTGCGCAAGGGCTTGGCAGGTACGTAACGAAGTGCGCCTGCAATCAGTGCGCCCGTGCTGCCTGCATTGATCAATCCCAGAATATCATCGCGTGCGGCAAGCGCCTGCAGGGCTTTTACCAGCGAGGATTCGGTCTTTTTGAAAATTGCCTCCATGGGGTTATCGTAGTTGGAGATGACATCGGGTGCGTGT
>JAZUSJ010000098.1:0-2561 GCA_045606685.1 Eubacteriales bacterium | reverse complement strand
CTTTCGAGATCCCGCCTACGGCGCTTTTGCTCCGTTCCGTATCCTGCTTTCGCGACGGATACTGCACTTTGCAAAAGTTCGACTGCGGGCCAGTTCGCAGTTTACTGCGAAATGGCCCTCCGTTCAGGATGACACACAAGGGGATGCGTGTCACACCAACGTGTCATCCCGAGCGTCACCCCTGTGTGGCATCCTGAGCGGAGCGACGCTGCAGAGCAGCAAGCGGAGTCGAACCCGAAGGGCGCAAGTGCGATAGCACGCAGCGGGATCTCCGAACGGTTTTTGAAGCCTTCTCGCTTTTGTTCTACGTTGCGTAAACCCTTTTGAGATCCCGCGTCGCGCTCTGCGCTCGCGCCCTTCGGGTTCGACTCCGCTTGCCGCTTCGCAGCATCGCTCCGCTCAGGATGACACAAGATGGGAGGCTTGTATCCCTCGTTTTCCCTCCGCTCAGGATGACACACAAGGGGATGCGCCGTTTACGGTTGTCCGCGCACGGGATGCCGTCAGCCCTCGCGTTTGGTCGCCTTTTTCAAATTCTCTTGGTTGACCTTTTCAATATATTCGCGGAACTCGCGCAGGATCCTGCGGCCGAGTGCGCGGTAGTCGATGGCAAGTACCTTTTGGATCTTGGTCTTGCGCACCTCCTCGGGTACACCGTACAGCAGCATGATGGCGTTGAGCGTTTTGCGGATCTGCGTTTCCAGAGGGGTGTCCTGCTCGCGCGTCATGATGGTCGCGTACTCAATGCCGGACACGATGTTCTCGGTGGCGATCCATTCCGCCTCGTCCCAATCAGGTCTGTACTGTGCAAATACCTCACGCGTTTTTGGCGTGTCGTTCTTTCGGATCATGGCAAGGCTGAGCTGCGAGGTGTATGCCGCTGTATAAAAATCACGCGCTACCTCACTCTCCTCACAGACGGCTACGATGGCGGTCAGCTCCAAGCAGTACGCAAGCAGCGAGGATTTCCCTTCGGCAGCTGCCTGCTCCATCATCAGCGTCTGAAAATCAAACAGCTCCTGCACCAGCACCGCCAGCATATGCTCCTTGGTCGGAAAATAAAACGTGATGTTCCCCGGACTGAGATCCAGCTCTCTTGCAAGCTGCTTTGCCGTGGTGTTGGAATAACCGTTCTCGATAAACAAATGGGCTGCTAACTGGATAATCTGCAGGCGCGTATTGGGCCTTTTCTGATTGATGTGTGCCATGCGCTTCTCCCTCCTGTGTTGCGTCAATTTTTTCTTGTACGCGTACTATTTGTACGCGTACTAATTGTACCTGTACTATTATATGACAAATACGCTCAAATGTCAATACCCTTTGGAAAAATTTTCCCGCGGCCGCGATCAAAAATTTCGCACCATCCCCCGTCAGGCAACTCCATTCCCTCAAGCAAGCCAAAAAGCGCGCAAAAAAGCCCTCCCCTTTGCCTTCGGAGAGGGCATATATCAAACTTTTTTGCGTTTATTTTCTGTAAAAGCTGTTGCCGCCGATAAACTCTCGCACAAGGCTTGTGGGAGGGATCTCGTCGTCCACGTCAGCTTCATGCACGAAATTCAGCACCTTGACGATGGCGCGCACCTCTTCATAGTACTCGTCATCCGGCTCAATCGCCACCAAGAGTGGGAAAATGTGCTTTTTCAGCACGGCCAGCTCGTAAAGCGTGGAGCTGTTGAAGATGACGTCGGCCTGCTCCTGGAACGGGAAGATCCATTTTGCCTCGCCTGCACGCACCGAATCCCACATGGAAAGCGTTTTGCTGACGGATGCACCGCGCGATTCGTAGTCGCGCACAATACGGCGCAAAAGGCGCAGATACCCCGACGGAATGCGGTTGTGCAGATCCAGATTGAGCGGCAAAAGCGGGCAGACGAACAGTCTGAATACCGCATCCGGCGAAAGCCCCTCGGGCAATATGATCGGGTTGAGCGCGTGCAGCCCCTCCACAATGATCACCGATTGATCGTCCAGCTGCAGGCTGCGACCGTGCCATTCGCGCATGCCGCGCTTGAAATTGAACGATGGCAGCTCCACCCGCTCCCCTGCAAGCAGAGCGCGCAGATGCTGACCGAACAGCACTGTATCGATGGTGTTGATATGCTCTAAGTCTACCTTGCCGTCAGGCCCCGGCGCGATCTTGTCGCGGTCGATGTAGTAGTCGTCAAGACTCATCAGGATCGGCTTTTTACCGTGCACGCGCAGCTGCGTTGCCAAACGGTTGGCAGAGGTGGTTTTGCCCGACGAGCTGGGTCCCGATAAAAGAACCGCTTTGGCACCTCTCTCGCAGATCATATCGGCAATTTGCGAAAAACGCTTTTCGTGCAACGCCTCGTTGACGCGGATCAGCTCACGCACTCCGCCCGACTCAACCAGCTCGTTGAGGTCTGCAACCGTTTCGCAGCCCATCAGCTCGCCCCAACGCTTGCCCTCGGTGTAGACCGAGAAGAAGTTTGGCATCTCGCGATAAGGGGACACGCGGTCGGGATCGTTTGCATCGGGAAAAACGAAGATGAAGCCCTCGGCGGCGGGCAGGATCTCCCAAGAGCGCAAAAATCCCGTGG
>JAZUSJ010000097.1:0-4508 GCA_045606685.1 Eubacteriales bacterium | reverse complement strand
AATATGGGGGCTGCCATGGCACCTGCTGCGGTGGATACGCTGGAGCGGTATCTTTGTGCAAGCGGAGCATCACCAAACGACTTTGACGTGATCGCCACGGGGGATCTTGGCTGGGAGGGCTCTGCCATTTTTCATGATCTTTTGTTCGCGGACGGCATTGAGGTCGCGCCCATGTATACCGACTGCGGAACCATGATCTATTCGCGCCACACCCAGGATACCCACGCGGGCGGCTCGGGCTGCGGATGCTCGGGCGTGGTCACGGCGGCATATTTTTTGCCAAAGCTTGCAAGCGGTGAGATCAAGGATATGCTGCTGATCGGTACGGGCGCGATGATGAGTCCGGATGCGCTCAAGCAAGGGCAGAGCATTCCGGCCATCGGGCATTTGATAAGACTGAGAAGAGGGGATTGATATGGATTGGATCTGGGATTATATCTGGGCGTTTTTGATCGGCGGTGCATTTTGCGTGATCGCGCAGCTGCTGATCGATCTGACGCGGCTGACACCTGCAAGGATTTTGGTCATTTACGTGGTTGCAGGCGTTGTGCTGGGCGCTGTTGGGCTGTATCAACCTTTGGTGGATTTTGCGGGCGCGGGCGCGACCACACCGTTGACGGGATTTGGATTTCTGATCTCCAAGGGCGTGCGCGAGGCGGTGGATGAGCAAGGCCTTTTGGGCGCACTCACAGGTGGACTCAAAGCCGCCGCAGGCGGTACGGCAGCCGCGTTGGTGTTTGGGTATATCGCCACGCTGGTTTTTTCGTCCAAGCCGAAAAAATGAGTTGAGGAGGGCAGAGTCGTCCCACTCTTGAGTGTCATCCTTCTCCGCTCAGGATGACACTCGGGGGCGCACGCCTCTTTTCACTCACCAAACGCCTTCCTGAGCTTTTCCAGCGCACTCTTCTCAATTCTTGACACGTACGATCTGGAAATGCCCAGCTGCAGCGCGATCTCTCTTTGTGTCATGGGCTCTTTGCCCGCAAGGCCGTAGCGCAGCACGATGATCTGCCGTTCGCGTGCATCCAAAAGCGTATTGACGTATCGCATGGCACGCTTGCTTTGCATTTCGCGGTCGATCAGCTCGGCCATGTTGTCCTCGGTGGAGATCACGTCAATGTAGGTCAAGGGATTGCCGTCCCTGTCCACGTCAATGGTTTCGTTGATCGAGATCTCTGCCGAGAGCTTTTTGCCCGAGCGAAAGTGCATCAGGATCTCGTTCTGAATGCATTTGGCCGCATACGTAGCAAACTTGGTGCCGTTGCCCACGTTGAAGGTGTCCACCGCCTTGACAAGACCGATCGAGCCGATCGAGATCAGATCCTCTTGGTTTTTATTTGACGAATAATATTTTCTGACAATGTGCGACACAAGGCGCAGGTTGTGCAAGATCAGCAGCTGCCGCGCGTCCTCTGCCGCTTGCCCCGTGCCGTTTGCCATGGTCAAAAACGCCTCATGCTCCTCTTGGGCAGAGAGCGGAGGAGGGAACTGCTGCGGTGTTCCGATCCCCAAAATGACGTGGAAAAAATACGTAAACAGCGACATGACGTTGAACAAAGCCAAAGCCCCCCTTGCGACATAGTAATATACCTTATGCGGGAGATGGGAAAATATCACACCATGTTATTGACTTTTTTGCTTATTTATGATACCATGAGTACAGACCAAAAATATTTGCAGAGGTGCATGGTATGAAAAAGTATGTTGTAATCTTTTTGACTTTACTTATTACGCTTTCCATGATCGGATGCGCCAGTGATAGAATTGAGGTTGGCGTAGAGGATGGGAAGGCTTACTTTCAGGACTGGGGAAAGACACCGGATATTATTCTGAAAGGTGAAAATGAGATAGTGATCCGTGATGATTCGCTTTTCTATAAAGTGATGGCGTTAATCAGTGGTAAGCCTGCTGTTGAAGATCTGTGTAACTGTGAAGCAGTTTATACTATGTATATCAAAGAATATACCTTTGGATTACATACGCATGGTATTGTGATATCCAAGCCTATGGGGCGTAATATAAAAGGTGTAAAGGTATTTTCGGTTGATTGTACCGAGGAAGAAATGAACGAATTGTTTGATATTTTGAAATTTGCAAAGTGATTTTCTGTATTATCGAAAAAACTAAGAGAAAGCCACGGGTCATCGAGCCGTGGCTTTTCTCGATAGTTAAGTGATATTCGCCTGTGGCGAGTGATATTGCGACAAGTCGCAGTGATATTCCGACTGCGTCGGAGTGATATTATATTCGCCTCTTATAACTCGCGAAGCGAATAACACTCGGCGCAAGCCGAATATCACTGCGTAAGCAATATCACTCGCCAAAGGCGAATATAACTGATAAAAAAGGAACGAAAGCGACTGCTTTCGTTCCTTTTTTATCAATACATACCGCCCATACCGGGTGCAGCAGGTGCGGCAGCGGGAGCCACGGGCTCGGGCTTGTCGGCAACCACGCTTTCGGTGGTCAGGATAACGGATGCGATGGATGCAGCGTTCTGCAAAGCACTTCTGGTGACCTTGGTGGGATCCACAATGCCTGCGCTCATCATGTCAACGTACTCTTCCTTGTAAGCATCAAAGCCGTAGCCGACCTTGCCGGAGTTTACGATGTTGTTGACGATCACGCCGCCGTCAAAGCCTGCGTTTGCAGCGATCTGACGTACGGGCTCCTCCAGAGCCTTGAGCACGATGCGAACACCGGTGCGCTCGTCACCCTCGGTTGTATCCAGCAGCGCCTGTACTGCAGGAATGACGTTGAGGTAAGCAGTACCGCCACCTGCAACGATGCCTTCCTCAACAGCAGCCTTGGTTGCGTTGAGTGCGTCCTCGATGCGCAGCTTCTTTTCCTTCATTTCAGCCTCGGTAGCAGCACCGACCTTGATCACAGCCACGCCGCCTGCCAGCTTTGCAAGTCTTTCCTGCAGCTTTTCGCGGTCGAAATCGCTTGTCGTGGTCTCAATGCTCTGGCGGATCTGCGCAATTCTTGCCTTGATCTCGTCGGGATTGCCGTTGCCGCCAACGATGACGGTATTCTCCTTGGTGATCTTGACCTGTCTTGCATAGCCAAGCTGATACATCTGGGTATCCTTGAGCTCAAGTCCCAGCTCGGAGGAGATGACCTCACCACCGGTCAGGATGGCGATGTCACGCAGCATTTCCTTGCGGCGATCGCCAAAGCCGGGAGCCTTGACTGCCACGCAGGTGAACGTGCCGCGCAGCTTGTTGAGTACCAGCGTAGTCAGAGCCTCGCCCTCAACGTCCTCTGCAATGATGACCAGCTTGCGGCCGGACTGCAGCATCTGCTCCAAGAGGGGCAGGATCTCCTGAATGTTGGAGATCTTCTTGTCGGTGATCAGGATAGCAGCATCGTCAATGACGGCCTCCATCTTGTCGGTGTCGGTGACCATGTAGGGAGAGAGATAGCCGCGGTCAAACTGCATGCCCTCAACCACCTCGGAGTAGGTCTCGGCACTCTTGGATTCCTCGATGGTGATGACACCGTCAGAGGTGACCTTTTCCATAGCGTCAGCGATCAGCTCACCGATGACCTCGTCACCTGCGGAGATGGTGCCTACGCGTGCGATATCTTCCTTACCGTTGACCTTCTTGGCACTTGCTGCCAGCGCGTCAACTGCAACGTCTACTGCCTTCTTGATGCCCTTGCGCAGTACCATGGGGTTTGCGCCTGCGGTCACGTTCTTCATGCCCTCGCGCACGAAAGCCTGTGCTAAGAGTGTTGCGGTGGTGGTACCGTCACCTGCTGCATCGTTGGTCTTGGTAGCAACCTCCTTTACAAGGGAAGCACCCATGTTCTCGGCTGCATCCTCCAGCTCGATCTCCTTGGCGATGGTGACACCGTCGTTGGTGATCAGGGGAGAGCCGTATTTCTTGTCAAGCACGACGTTTCTGCCCTTGGGGCCGAGCGTGATCTTGACTGTGTCAGCCAGCTTGTCAACGCCGCGAACCAGGGCGTTTCTTGCTTCAATTCCGTAGAGAATATCCTTTGCCATTGTCTTTTTCTCCTTTCAAAATAATCAATCTACAACAGCCAGCACGTCGTCCTCGGAAACGATGACGTATTCGGTGCCGTCCAGCTTCACAGAAGTGCCTGCGTACTTGCTTGCGATGACCTTGTCACCGACCTTAACGGTCATAGCGCTGAAGCCGCCGTTTTCGGAGGGCTTACCGGGGCCAACTGCCAGAACCTCTGCGATCTGGGGCTTTTCCTGTGCGGATGCTGTGAGAATAATACCTGTCTTGGTCTTTTCTTCCGCCTCGACGAACTTGATAACGACGCGGTTGGAAAGGGGCTTGAGAGTCATGATTTGTTCCTCCTTACATATTGATGCGGCGATTGCCGCGTAATTGATACAATTTTTGATTGTCGGAATTTAGCACTCTTTCTTTGTGAGTGCCAAACCACAGTACATATTGTACACCAAATTCAGGAAATATCAACCCCTTACGCCCATAATTCACATATAATTAACAATTTTATTGTTCAGG
>JAZUSJ010000096.1:0-20495 GCA_045606685.1 Eubacteriales bacterium | reverse complement strand
GTGCAAACAATACGGCTGTCGGCACGGACGGAGATCTCAATTACGATCTGTTCGAGGGCTTTGCAAGAGATAACGACGGCCATGCCATTACCGATTTCTCGCGTCTGTTGCTCCGAAATTCGGGCAACGACTGCATGGATTCCTTTATTCGTGACGCGTATATGCAGCGTGTATGCCGCGATCTTGATGTGTATACCATGGCGTACGTTCCCGTGCTGCTGTTCATCAACGGTGAATTCTGGGGTGTGTACAACGCACGTGAGCGTTACAGCCCCGAGTACGTGGAATCTCATTTTGGCGTCAATAAGGACAATATTGCGCTGGTTGAGAGCGATTATGACGGTCTTGTGCTGGGCGGTAACCCCGGTGCGCCCTTTATTCCCATGGACGGCACGCAGGCCGATGCCGACGAGTTCAACGCGCTTGTGGATTATGTGCGCACGCACGACCTCTCGGTCGAGGAGCATTATAAGTACGTAACCGACAGACTGGATATTGATTCGTTTATGGATATGTACGTCGCGCGCCTGTATTTCAACGCGCGTGACTGGCCCGAGAATAATATCAAGGTGTTCAAAAACCGTGATCCGAACGATCCCTCGGGTATGGATACCAAGTGGTATTTCACGCTTCTGGATATGGATATGGGTATTGCCATGTATCCGCACGGTCACGGAGCAGATACCTCCGAGCATGCCAATTTCTTTGGATGGATCGATTCCACAAGTACCGTGATCGGCACCATCATGCACAATCTGCGCAAGAATGAGGCCTTCAAGCAGGAGTTCATCATGCGCTTTGCAAAGGCCGTGGAGCAGGATTTTGCCGTTGAGCGACTGGAGGCAGAGCTTGATGCCATCGTGGCAGAGCGTGAGCCGCTGCTCAAGCTGCAGAATATGCGCTGGGGCGCATCCGAAAACCAGTTCCGTATCTCGCTGGATAATATGTACAGCTTTATTTACGGCAGAAACGAGCGCGTCATTCCCATGCTGTGCAATTATTTCGGCATTTCGGTTTCGGACTTGGAGGTCTATATGAGCAAATCGATTAACGTGACCTACAATCCCGATCGTGCGGACGTCGTTTTTGAAGGACAAAGCGTGACCGAGACCGGACAGAAATTTGAATTTGACACCGAGTCCAAAACGCTGACATTTACGGTCAATGCAACGGCCAAGAAGGGGTATAGCATCGCGTCCATCATGTTCGTCCCCATTTCGGGCCAGATGCAGAGCGTACAGGGCGATTCTGCTACCTTCACGGTGGATTGCTCGGGTACTGTGATCGTCAGCACAAGAGCGGAAGGGCAGCAAAGCCAGCTCGCAGGGGTGCAAAGCGGCATTACCGCAAGCGGACATTCCATGTATTATCTTGCACCCAACGGTGACTTGTATGCCTGGGGCATGAACTTGAACGGCATTCTTGGGATTCCGGGCAGCGAAAACGTGGCGTTTCCCACGCTTGTGGCCTCGAACGTGGCCAAGGTGGAGGTCTGCCACAGCAACGACTGCGAAAATAACAATAACGAGACCATGATGGCGTATCTGACGCTGGACGGCAAGCTGTACACGGTGGGTGCCAACAGCGCAGGCCAGCTTGGCAGAAACGGAACCGGAACGGATGATAAGGTAGGACTTGTCAAGTTTGATAAAAAGATCGTGGACGTCAGCGTAGGACACGACCATACGCTGATTCTGGACGAGGACGGCGTGCTTTGGGGCGTAGGATCCAATACCTACGGCCAGTTGGGTAAGGTCAACAGCGGCGGTCACACCACCACCTTCCAGGTCGTGGCAAGTGACGTCAAGAAAATTGCCGCAGGCCGCAGATGTACATTCTATACCGATTCCAAAAACGATTGCTACGTGCTTGGAGATAACCGATGGGAAAAGTATGGAACCGGCTCTGACCGCTTCTCAACACCGCATAAGCTGCTCTCGGACGTAGTGAATATTTCCACCGGCGAGCATCAGGTGGTGCTTGTCACTGCCAAGGGAGAGCTGTACTATGCAGGCTGGCGCCAGCTCAATGGCTTCGTGGCAGGCACGGGTATGGGCAAGGCCGTCAAGGTGACGGACGGCGTCAAGAAAGCGGTGCTGCACAATGCCAATCTGATCATTCTCAAAACCGACGGCTCGGTATGGGGATACGGCAGCAACATGGGCAACGCCATGGCAGGCGTGAGCGCAACCTCCGGCACACCCACCAAGATCCTGTCGGGCGGTGTCAAGGATATCGCAACGGGCTATGAGTTCAGCGCGTTTTTGATGGAGGATGGTACCATTGCAGTCCAGGGCTCCAATACATCGGGGCAGGCCGGGACAGGAAAGATCGGTGGCAGCGTCAATATGGCGCAGGCGCTGTTCTGATCAAGCGTAATCAATGGCGCTGTTCCATCGGGCAGCGGAATTGTCAGAATTTTATAATAAAAAATAGGGCTGAATCAAGGCGATGATTCGGCCCTTTGCTTATTTGAAAAACTATTAGTTGCCCAAACTCTTTGCGCAAGCCCCTTCCTCCCGTTACGCTACGCTACGGGAACCCTCCTTCCCCTGCGGAGACGGCTTTGCAGCGCGCATCCGTTTCATTGACTCTTCCCTTATGGGATCTTTTTAAGTTCTCCGTCTTGTGACGCTCTTTGATCAGGGCAACTTACAATAAGCCGTCCCCGCAGGGGAAGGGGAACCTCGCAGCGTAGCGTAGCGAGGGGAAGGGGCTGTCCGAACACATCGAAAAAGTTCTATATCGTGACAGAACTATATCGAATCGAACAGAAAACAGCAATTAGCTCGAATTTAAACAAATTCCTGCTTTTTTGCTTATTTATCAGCCCCATCGGGCAATTCCTTTCTTTTTTTGTTACAGAAAATTCAGCCATCTTTACCCAAACTGCTCCGATCTTTCACGAAACGTTCATATATGGATGCTATAATAGCAGAGTAAAAACACTGAAAGAAGAAGTAGCGTGAAAGTTCACGTTGTATTCCTTTCACTCAACCATTCACGCTTAAACTTCACCTAAAAATGGGTCCCAACCTATTTTTGGAGCAAAGCTCCGCGGTGAAGTTTCCGTCACTATTTGAGCCGCTGAAGGCGGCATGGAGATTGCTATGGGAAAATTTCAAGAAAAATTATATAGATTCATGTACGGCCGTTACGGCACGGACAGACTCAGCCGCGTTTTGTCGGTGACTGCGCTGATCGTGCTGGCCATTTCGCTGCCCGTGTCCTGGATATGGGGCAGAACGCTGCCCGGCAATATCGTTGCCATATCGCTGTACGCCGTTTCTTTGGGGCTTTGCATCTGGTCAAGCGCACGAGTCATGTCGCGCAAGATCTACAAGCGTCAGGCCGAGAACGCCAAATGGTGCGCCTTTGAGTATCGGGTGCGCTGTCTGCTTTGCAGACATAACGGCAATAAGGACACCGATACACACGTATTCCGCGATTGCCCCGCTTGTAAGGCAACCCTGCGTCTGCCACGCGAGAAGGGCAAGCATACCGTGCGCTGCCCGCGTTGCACAAAATCCTTCACGGTACGAGTCAGAGCCGCAAAAAAGAAAAATAACCGATGATAAAGCCATCCCCACTGAGAATCCAGTAGGGATGGCTTATGTTAATCTAAGTATTGTTTTTTGTCACCGATTGAATAAATAGGATAAGAACCTTTATACTCATTGCCATCCTCATCTTCAAGAGTAACATTGGTGCCAGTTGCTTCAATTGCATGTTGGATACATAATTGAATATTTTTTCCTTCATTGACACTATTCAAAAATGCTTCCAAAAAATCATCAGAATTATTAGTGTAGACAGTCTGTGTTGTACCTAACACATAATGTGCACCTTTATCATAAGTAGCTTCCACCAAATTATAAGTAATTCCGTTTTTGATTATGTCCTTTCCTGTTGAACAGCCAATATATAACACAACTCTAAGAGAGGCCAAACTATTATCAGGTAGTGAATCAATGTAATGCCTATCATTACCTACACCATCCCCGTCTACTTGCCCGTATTCTGAGCAAACAGTACTGTTTACTGAGATCGCTCCAGTGCTTATCCCTGATGACGATCTAAATTCTATAATACCTGCATTCCCATGTCCTCTGAAAACATAAATATCATCTGTATCATAGAGATATTCATATGCATCTGATGCGGGATCGTTTTCCCAACTATATGCATTATAACCGGCAGTTGTCATAGTTGTTTCAAAGAGTTCATTATTTGCTGTAGTATCAAACCCTGTGTAATCAAACGAAAAGAGATCGGCATCGCCTTTTTCAACTTTTGAAATAGACCAATATGCTCTACGATTAACATTGGATATCAAATACACATTGTAATCGGAATAACAAGCTACGTACATGTCACCGTATCGGATCAAATAATATCCTTCGTAGAATTGTGTTTCAGAGCGTTCGATAATAAATTTTTGATTGGCGCTTTGCGTGTTTGTACAGATACAAAGATTTGTTCCGTTAACGGTTAAGCACTTGTTTGTGGCGCTTCCAACACTGATCAATTGTGCCATACCGTCCGTAAGTATGTCTAATCTCCATTGCGTTGCAGTACTTGCATCTCTTGTGGTCGCATAGACATTCGTATAATTGATGTCGGAAACCCCACCGGTTGTCATAACTTTATTGTAGCCATAATTCAAAAGATAATATGTTGTGTCATCGGTTAAGCCGATCGGATTGTCATGAACAGTAACAGACACTATTGCAGAAAGCGTTGAACTCGTTTCCGGATTATAACAATGAGCCACAATATTCACAGTCCCGGCACTTACCCCTGTTACGATTCCGCTTGAATTGATCGTGGCAATTGCGGTGTTCGAACTAATCCAATTCACATATAATCCGGTTGGATTAGTGGTAGCAGACATTGTTACAGAACTTCCGATAGTTATGTGATGAGATGGGGTTGATATTGTTATCCCTGCAGTGGAATCAGTTCCATATATTTGTAATGGCAATGCTAATAATATTGTCAGGAAAAGAACGAATGAAACAACCTTGTTTGTAAGTGTCTTTTTTATCATTTTCGATCTCCTTTTCTTATTTCATCGAAACAGGCCCAAGCGCACTGGTGTGCGCTTGGGTAGTATAGGCGTTATTGGATATTTGTCATAACAATGTCGGAGCATCTCATGCCGCTTTGGTCGACGTAGGTGATGGCAATTTGCAGAAATACAACACCGGTTGAAGAGGTAATAAGCTGTGGTTCATGGCAATTAAGCTCTGATAATTCCAATTTGTTGATTTGCTCAGATAAAGTATTATAAGCCGTATCTAACGCTTGTTTGCTCAACTTTGAATCTAAATGATTGTATTTTCCAATATTATATCCATTATAGCCGGATACGGTTCCATCTTTATCTATCCAAATTGAAATGGTTTCATCGGTAGGATAGCCATTAATATATCTTACATATAAGAGTGCATAACGATCCAATGGATCCATCGACATTTGTACATAAGATAACTGTTCAAAATTTTCTGTAGAAACTACATCCAATATAAATTCTTCTGCAATTGTTTTCACTTCTTCTTCACTCATAAGCGGAATGGTGGGATCAGATTGGGAGGGGATGGAGTAATACATAATTTGGTCGGTTCCATGCAAGTAATCAACAATTTCAAAGTCATTCTCATATCTGTCAAATTGGCTGTAATACGTTCCAAATTCACCGGCGGTTGATGCTTTTCTGTAAGATATAGTATATTTGTATTCAATGGATTTTCCGGTGAGCGGGCTGACCTTATCTTCTTTTTGACTATCGTTTAATGAAACTCGTTCTTTATTTGTATAAACACCGAACATGGTACTTGCTGAGAAATTCTTGGGAATGGTGTTGTCTATACGTATCTCTTCAGACGGCACATACAGAAATACCGTTCCTTGAATAGGATCACCGATCACCTGGCCTACTGTCGGTGTTTCAGTCTGCTGTTCGGTTTGTTCGGGGGTGACGGTTTCACCGGGAACGACGGGGGTATCGGGTTCTGCCCATTTGGAAATAAAGGGCAGCGTTGCAAGAACGCCAATGCTCAGGCAGGCGCAAGCAGCAATGGCCACCGCCTTTGCCCATACGGGGCGTGTGCGCCCCGGTGCGGGCTGTGCGTCAAGCACCATGTTGGCGTCAACGTTGGACAGCGCACGGTAAAGATCTTTGTTCGTCATACGAAAAAGTCCTCCTTTTCAAGTGTTTGTTTGAGTTTTTTGCGTGTGCGGAGCAGCAGATTGGCAACTGCGTTCTCGCGCATGCCGTAAGCACCGGCAAGCTCTGAAAGTGATGCGTTGTACCAATATCTGCCAAGGAAAATTCTGCGTGTTTTTTGCGGAAGGGAAGAAAGAAATGCATTGAGTGTATCGCGCAGATGTACCTGTTCGGCTGCATCAAGTGCGCTGCCGTCGGCCGGAACGCACTCAGCAAGCTCGTCAAGGCAAAGCGAGGTTTGTCCCGTGCGTTTTTGTGCATACCTTTCTCTGTAGCGGTCGATGGCAAGATTGCGGGCAAGCGCACCAAGATAGCCCTTGAGCGGATCAGGATGTTGCGGTGGAATGGTGTTCCATGCGCAAAGCCAGGTGTCGTTCAGAATCTCGTCGGCATCCTGCTCGTTTTCTAAAATACGCAAGACTATGTAGCGGCAGTATTTGCCGTATGTCATCTGCATAGCATCAATGGCTCGCTCCTCTCGCTGCAGGAGCATGTCAAGTATTTGTTTGTCATCCACGTTCATCCCTCCTTTCGGGGTTTGCAAAGGCCTTTCATCTTAAATAACGGAAAATGGGTGGCATATATCACGCAAAAAGGAAAACTTTTTTTCATTATACCATAAATTTTCTCATCAGATCAGCTATTTTTGATTTATTTGAATTGCTTGGGATGTTGCTCTCTGCAATGATAGCTTGTCATATGTGCGGACAAGGTTGCATATATTTTTCGTGTAAGGGGGTGAGCGAGTGCGCAGTGTGATGGTCAACAGGGCAGAGGACGTTGGTGTTGAGAAGCGCACGTATCTGCCGCCGACGCTTTTGCGCATGCTGCCCGAGCGGTTGATCTCAGAGCTGTATGCAGGGCAGCTGCCAGAGCATATCGAGGAGATACGGCTGCATACGGGGAGGTGCGCAAGCGTGGTGGCAAACGGGCGCAATATCCTTTTGCGTACCGTGCTGAGCGCGCAGGAAATGACCGCCACGCTGACGCGCATGTGCGGCGGATCCTTATATTCTCATGCGCCCACCATTGCGGAAGGGTATCTGACACTGGACGGAGGTGTTCGTGTTGGTGTATGCGGTAGGGCTGCTTGCGAGCAGGGCGAGGTGATCGGGGTGTATGACGTTTCAGGTCTTTGCATCCGTATTCCCGCGCATTTTGCCGTCAGCGGCAGAGAGATCTGCAATCTCATGCAGAAATTCCGCTATACCAAGGGCGTGCTGATCTATGCACCGCCCGGTGTGGGAAAAACCACACTTTTGCGCGGTGTAGCCATTGCGCTGGCTTCGGGCGATACCCCTTTGCGCGTGGTGGTGATCGACACGCGCGGTGAGATGCCGTTTTTGCAGACGGGGGCTGCCTTGTGCCTTGACGTGCTGGTGGGATACCCGCGCCGCCTTGGTGTGGAGATCGCTTGCCGAACCATGAACGCGCAGGTTATGATCTGCGACGAGATCGGGGATTATACCGAGGCACTCGCGCTTGCCTCGGTGCAGAATTGCGGTGTGCCGCTGGTGGCCTCGGCACACGCGTCAAGCGTGGAGGAGCTTTTGTGCCGCACGGGGCTGCGGCTGTTGCACGATTGCAAGATGTTTGGTGCATACGTGGGCATTACGCGTCGCGAGGGCGGCTTTGCCTACCACGTGACCGACTGGGAGAGTGCGGATGCTTGCCTTTAAGATCGCGGGGGCGATTTTAGTGTTGGCCAGCGGTGCGGGGCTTGCCGTGGGGGCGATGCGCTTTGAGCGCGTGCGGCTGCAGGTGCATGACGGACTGATCTCGCTGATCTTTCACATCAAGGGCCGTATCGATTGCTATGCCATGCCTGCCGAGCAGATCATGCTGGAAATGGATAAGAGCATCCTGGCCGATTGCCGATGCCCGGGACAGGTGGATTCGATCGAGGCGCTGCTGCCGCACGTCAAGGCGTATCTGGATTCTGAGACCTATCGCGTGCTGCAGTCATTCGGGCAGGGGCTTGGAGGTGGCTTTCGTGACGAGCAGATCAAGCGGTGCGACTATTACATTGAGCTGTTGCGGCAAAAGCGTTTGCAGCTGGAATCTGAGCTGCCGCAGCGGACAAAGGCGAACGGAATGATATGGATGCTGTGCGCGGTAGGCGCGGTGATCCTTTTGTGGTGAAGAATGGAAGTTGGGTTGATCTTGAAGGTGGCGGGTGTGGGACTGTTGGTCTCGGTGGCTGCACAGATCCTGAATAAATCGGGCAGGGATGAGCAGGCAACGCTTGTGACGGTTGCAGGCATTGTGGTGGTGCTGCTCATGCTGATCGAGCAGATCGGGGAGCTGTTTTCGCTTGTATATACCACCTTTGGCTTTTGATATGGACGTTTTGAAGATCTGCGGCATTGCCATGCTGGCCGTTGCGGCCGTGTGGGTGCTGCGGCAATGGCGGGCGGAGATGGTGTTTCCCGTGCGCGCTGTGGGGACGGTGCTGATCTTTTTTATGGTGCTGAGTGCCGCACAGCCGCTGTTTTCCATGATCTCTGCGCTCTCATACGAGAATTTGCCCGTGGAATACGGGGAAATTTTGCTCTCGGGGCTGGGCATTTCGTTGGTTTGCACGCTTGGCGCAGGGCTGTGCCGTGATTTTGGCGAGGCGGGACTGGCAAGTGCGGTGGAAGGTGCGGGAAAGGTTGCGGTGGTACTGCAATCCTTGCCTCTGATCAAGGGGATCTTGGACATGACAAAGGAGCTTTTATCTTGAAAAAATGGATGTGGGGCATTGCGGTCGTGCTGCTTTTGCTGATCGGGCTGTGCGTGCCTGTTTGTGCCGAATCAAACGTGAATTACAGCACGCTGCCCGATGAATACACAGCGCTTGAGGACTGTCTGCCCGAGGGGCTTGGCTCGCTTTTGCCGGACGGCTTATTTTCCTCCGACGCGCAGGACGTGCAGACGGCGCTCTCACAGCTGACCTCCTTTTCGGGGCTTGCCTCGCTGATTCTGGATACTGTGGGAATGCACCTTTCCGAGAGCGGTGCGCTGCTTGCCTCTGTTTGCGGACTTTTGTTGCTTTGCGGCATGATGCGCGCTTTAGGTAGCGCGTGGGGCATGCAATGGGCAAGCGTGGCACCGCGCATATGCCTGCTTGCGGCTGTCGTGGGGGCAGGATATGCGGCGATCCGCGCCATGGTGGAGTATTTTTCCGCGCTGCAAACGCTCATGAACGGCCTTTTGCCCATGATGAGCGCGATGTACCTGCTGGGCGGCAACCTGTCACGTGCCACGGCGGGAAATGCGGTGCTTGCGGTGGGACTGAACGTGTGCAGCACGGTATGCGCGGATATGGCACCGCCCCTGTTCGGGGCTTGCATGGCCATGACGCTGCCCGGGGTGCTTGACAGCGGTCTTGATCTTTCGCGCCTGTCCGCCTTTCTCAAAAAGGGGTATACCTCGGTGCTGGGCGTGCTGACGTTTGTGCTGACGCTTTGCCTGTCTGCACAAAATCTGCTTTCCTCGCGTGCTGACAGCCTTGCCATGCGCAGCGGCAGATATGCCATCGGGCAAATGATCCCCGTGGTGGGCGGTGCGCTTGCGGGGACGCTGGATACGCTTGCCGCAGGCGTGAGCATGCTGCGCGGCATGGCAGGGATGTGCGGTGTGATACTTCTGTTGCTTTGTTGCCTGCCCGTGCTTGTGCAAATGCTGCTGTTGCGCACGCTGTTTGATCTTGGCTCCGGGATGGCGCAGGTGATGGGCTGCTCTGCCGAGAGCGCGGTGCTGTCTGAGGCAAGCAGTCTGTTCGGATACATGGCAGCGGCTGTTGCCATGTGTACGGCTGTGTTTGTGATCGCGGTAGGCGCGTTTGCCGCCTGCGCAGCCGCGTGGGTGAGTTGAGATGAACGGGTATTTGTTGACGCTGGCAGGCGTTTGCGTGCTGACAGCGCTGATCTGTGCCGCAGTCCCTGCGCAGATGGCATCCCACGTCAGGCTGTTGTGCGGTCTTTGCATTGTCTGCGTTGTGTGCATGCCTGCCATTTCATGGATCGAAACGCTTTCCGGGGGTGAATGGGAGCTGCCCGACGCGTGGGGTGAGGTGCAGGAGGAGCAGGACACGGAGCAGCTCTCACAAAGCATGCTGACAGGGCAGCTGCAAATGCTTTTGGAGCAGGAGTTTTCGCTCCTGCCGCACGAGTGCAGCATTCGCTGCATGTGGCAGGAGGATGGCAGGCTGCAGCAGGTCACGCTGATCCTTTCGGGAAAGGCGATATGGCGCGATCCCGATCCCATTCGTGCGTACGTTGAGCAGCTTTTGGGGTGTCGTTGCACGGTGGTTTTGGATGGATAGAATGGAGGAATTATGTATTCGGATGGCATTTCAGAGGTCAAGGGGACTGTCGGACAAATGAAAAAGAGCGGGAAGCTCTGGATCGTGATATTGGGAGCGGCCATCGGGCTGGGGCTTTTGGTGCTTGGCAGCTTTGATCTGCCTTTCGGAAAAAAGACCGAGCAGCAAGCACCGACCGTAAACAGCGAGCAAAGCGAGCTGCAGGCATACAGGCAGGAGCTGAGCCGCGAGATCGCGCAGCTGTGTGAGCAGGTGCAGGGCGTGGGGCAGGTGCAGGTCGTGGTCACGCTGTCGGGCGGGTATGAGTACGTGTATGCCTGCGACGTGCAAAGCAAGAGTGACGCGGACAGCAACACGTGGGAGGAATCCTACGTGATCGTGGGCTCGGGCAGCTCGCAGTCGCCCGTGCTGCTGTTGCGCCGTCAGCCAAGCATTGCGGGCGTGGGCATCGTTTGTCGCGGCGGGGGAGATCCTGCCGTGCAAAACGAGCTTGTCGCGCTGGTCAGCGCGACCTTCGGCATCGGAACCAATAAAATTCACGTCAGCGCATCACAAAATCCGTAATCCGGGCATAATATGAGGGACGCCCCAATATAATATAGCGTAACAACAAAACGGAGGGCTTACATATGAACGTCAAAAAGGTCATTACGTCGATCGGTGATTTTTTTAAGAAAATGGGCAAACGGAACCTGATCATTGCAGGTGCTGTGATCATGATCGGTCTTGCGGTCTATCTCAACTGGATCTTCTTCTCAGCAGAGGGCGCGGATGATTCGTATAAGTACGATCAAAGCGCGGGCATGACCACCAACTACGGCACCACGCTGGGAACAGGCTCCAACCAAGGCAACGCGAACAACACCGCCACCGACACCGCATCCTATTTCAGCAGCGTGCAGATCTCCAGACAAAAGGCACGCGACGAGGCGCTGGAGGTACTGAATTCGGTCGTGGATAACGACAACGCCAGCGAGCAGGTCAAGGCCGAGGCTGTTGCGGAGATCCGACAGATCGCAAACGAAATGGAAAATGAGGCCAAGATCGAATCGCTGATCAAGACCAAGGGATACGCGCAATGCGTGGCAGTCATCAGCGGTGAGAACGTCAGTATCGTAGTGCAGCACGAGGGCGAGCTGAGCGCGTCCGCTTTGGCGCAGATCAACGCCATCGTCTACGAGCAGACCGGCATTTCCCCCGCAGGCATCAGCATTATTGCAAGAGAATAAGCAAACAAGAGGCTAATCGGGCTGCGGAATTAGCGGGAAAACAAGATACGAAGAAGGCAGAAGTCTTAATTGAGAGGCTTCTGCTTTTTTGATGGGATATTACGCGCAGAAATCGTTTGGATTCGCGTTCTCCCCCCTGTGCCAAGCACAGGGGGGAGAATGCGAATAGAATGGGTTTTGGACGCTGATGAGGTATCGGAACTTGCGATACTATTTTGTTTATATGCAAAAAGCAGGAATCTGCTCATGCTTGAACAAATTCCTGCTATTCTTCGCTAATTTTTTAGTCCCATCAGCCTTTTTTACATGAAGTTTGATTGATTACATTACTCTTGGAGATGCCTTTTCTCTGCTTTTGCCGAGCATTCATCTTGGAAAATTTTTTTGCTTCTCAAAACTGCCAACAGGCAAACGATGCCTGCTGAGTATGCGAAGGCAATGACAGATCGCAGAACGGGAACGGGTATGTTGATCCAAGGTCCTATGCAAAATTGCGTCACGAACGTAACGGGATTGCGTGTCTGATCCATCAAAAGCAGCGCCAAATAAGAAAGCTCTGAAACGAGTGAAATGATCCCGTAGAGAATAAACATGATCTTTCCCTCGGTTTTGATGTAAGCGATCAATTCCTTTTTTGCGTCAAATTTGTTTGAGTGCTGGGCGAAAGTGTCCAATCGATTGCGCATGCGGAATATATAAAGAAAAACGGCATACGTAGCCATGATGATGACACAGATGGCGATATTACCAAAGGTTTTGCTACCGATACTGTTCAAGGCTGCTGCAATCACTAAAGCACAAATCACAAAAGCACCGAGTGTTGCCAAGGTCGCAAATACCATACTCTTCAAGCATTTAAACCATAATTTGGGGGACATAGAAACCTCCATCTTCTTTTGTTTTTGTTATGCTACCGTATTCATTATAGCATAACGTCTTTCTATTGTAAACCTATAATTGACAAAAAAGTTGAGCTTTCTTGCTTCTTATTTCATCACCGTGCTGCAGTGTATCCCCCATGTGTCATCCTGAGCGGAGAGAGGTCGCAGAGCGACCGAACGGAGTCGAAGTTTTGCGGAGTGCATATTTCGCAGAAAGCTGCGAAATGGAACGGAGCAAAACCTGACGAGTTTGTGCAAAGCACAGACGAGGAAGGGATCTCTGAGCGGTTTGCGACACGTCTGCTTGCGCAAAGTAACATTTGATCGTGATCGATTTGGGATTGCTGTAAAAATATAACCAAGGCTAAGCAGACAATGAGAAAACCGTTTTCAGATCCCGCTGCGCGGTTTTGCTCTATTCCGTATCCTGCTGCGCGACGGATACTCCATTTTGCAAAACTTCGACTCCGTTCGGTCGCTCTGCGACCTCTCTCCGCTCAGGATGACACTCGGGGGAAGGTTTTGTTATGCGCGGGGCGTCGAGGACGTCGCCCCCTACAAGAATAGGCATGCGAGGGCATTCGTGCATGCCCCCAACGAATGACACTGATGGAAATGCACCTCTTGCGGCAATATGCCAAGGAATGCATTGTCACGCGTCCTCTTTTTTGCATACACTGGAATGAAATTTGATTATCAAGGGGTTTTTGTATGCAAGAAAATCAGAAAAAGGCTTATTTTGCGGCAGCCAATACTGCGCAGGGATTTGTCAGCTTTTATGAAGAATGCTTTGGAGGCGCACACGTTGACCGCATGTACATGATCAAGGGCGGCCCGGGGACGGGGAAAAGCCGTTTTTTAGGCGACGTGGCGCACGCGGCCGTTTTGCGCGGCTGGCAGGCGGAATACTATTATTGCTCCTCCGATCCGGGCTCTTTGGACGGTGTGATTCTGACGCATCCCGCCAAGGGCTGCATCGCGCTTGCCGACAGCACACCGCCTCACGTGCTGGAGCCAACGTTGCCCGGAGTGCGTGACGTCATCGTCAATCTCGGTGATTTCTGGGATCGCGAGCTGCTTGCCAAGCATGCGGGGCGTATTCGCACGCTTTGCGACTACAAGCAGCGGGGCTTTGCGCAAGCCTACGAGTATCTGCACACGGCAGGCACGCTGTATCGCATTCGCGACAGCTTGATCGCGCCCTGTCTGTACACCGATCACATCACGCGTATCGCTGCCAAGCTTGCAAGGCTGATGCCAAAGGGGGCAGGATACAGCGAGCATATCGGCCTTTGCGACAGCATCGGCATGCGCGGCAGGGTGCATTTGGATACCTATGAAAGGGCAGCGGATCGGTTGGTGGTGATCATGCCGTTTTACGGTGTGGAGCATGTGCTGATGCGGCAGCTTTACGCACATGCCAAGCAAAAGGGCTGCCGCGTGCGTCGCGCACCCGACGTGCTGGATCCCGAAAAGACGTGCGCGCTGTATTTTCCGTCCGCTCGTCTTTGCATCATGGCGAAAAATCCCGAAAGCACGGCAGGTATGGCTGTGCAGCGCGTGGATCTGCGCCGTGCGTGTGATGCGGATGCATTGCGCGGTGTGCGCGGTCAGGCAAGACTTGCGCAAAAAATGGCGGACAGCGCGCTGGATGCGGCCTGTGAATGCTTTGCGCGTGCGGGGGAATACCACTTTGAGCTGGAAAGCATATATACAGACGCCATGGACTTTGTTGCAAAGGAGCGTTTTACCGCGACATTTTGCAACGCGATCTTACAAAATCCTTGACAATGGGGGAGCTTGTGTAGTATAATAATAAATTGAGATATTATAATATTTTAAGGATAGATACAAAATATGAGTCAACAAATCGTCTACGACGCAAGTCAATATATAGAAAAGCTGCGCGGTTATACGACCGAGCTTGCCGCGGCCACAGGAACCGCGCTAAAATGCTTTGTGCTGACCTTTGGCTGCCAGCAAAACGTGGCCGACAGCGAAAAGCTTTCGGGCATGGCGCAGGAAATGGGCTACGAGCTTTGCGATGATCCCGCGGATGCAGATCTGATCGCGGTCAACACCTGCGCCATCCGTGAGCATGCCGAGCAAAAGGCGTTGTCCATCGTGGGGCAGTATAAGCATCTCAAAGCCAAAAAGCCCTCGCTGATCATTGCGGTCTGCGGCTGCATGGTGGCGCAGGAGCATCGCCGCGAGGACATCAAGCACAAGTATCCTTACGTGGATATCACGTTCGGGACGGCCTCCTTGCACCGTTTCCCTGAGCTGCTCTGGCAAAAGATCGCACGCTCACGTCGCATTTTCTGCCCCGAGGAGAGAGAATATGCGGTGGCCGAGGGCGTGCCGATCTGCCGCGAGAGCAACTACCGCGCATGGGTTTCGATCATGTACGGCTGCAACAATTTCTGCTCCTATTGCATCGTACCTTACGTGCGCGGCAGAGAGCGCAGTAGGGAAATGCACGAGGTGGTGGCCGAGGTCAAGGATCTTGTATCACGCGGCTACAAGGATATCACCCTGCTTGGCCAAAACGTCAATTCCTATGCCAAGGGCATGGGCTACGACTTTGCCGACCTGCTTTCCGAACTGGACAAGATTGAGGGGGACTATATCCTGCGCTTTATGACAAGCCATCCCAAGGATGCAAGCTACAAGCTGATCGACGTCATGGCAAATTCAAAGCATATCGCGCATCAGTTCCACCTGCCGCTGCAATCGGGCAGCGATAAGATCTTAAAGGCCATGAACCGCCATTACGACAAGGCAAGGTATCTGGACATCGTGCGCTACATCCGTGAAAAAATGCCGGATGCCGCGCTTTCCTCGGATATCATCGTGGGATTCCCCGGTGAGAGCGACGAGGATTTTGAGGACACCATGGAAATTCTCGCGACCGTGCGCTTTGATATGCTGTTCTCCTTTATCTACTCGCCCAGAAAGGGAACGCCTGCGGCAGAAATGGAGCAGGTGGATGCCAAGCTCACGGGCAAGCGATTTGACCGCCTGCTTGCGCTGCAGCACGATATCGCGCTGGAAAAGAATCAGCCCATGGTGGGCAAGACGGTACGCGTGCTTTGCGACGGACCGAGTAAGAATAACCCCGAGATCTGTTCGGGGCGCGAGGAGGGCAACAAGATCGTGTTCTTCCATGCAACCCCCGAGGATACGGGCAGGTTTGTCAAAATAAAGATTGACCGCGCAGATGCCTTTGCCCTTTGGGGAGAGATCGTCAACGAATTGTTGACGAAATGAAATGTTTCGCCCTCCGGGCAAAACGTGAAATTTTTGCTTGTGCAAGATTTTGCAAAGCAAAAATGAAATTCGCGCCATGGCGCGAGTGAAATGTTCCGCATACCGCGGAACGTTGCGGTAGAAATTTGCTTGACGCAAATTTCTTCATCTTAATTTGGAAAATAAAAGAAAAGAGGATAAAACAATCGAAATTTTTGAACTGGCCGCACAGCTCGGCAAGGTACTCAAGGAAGATGACAGACTGGTACGTATGGCCAAGGCCAAGGAAGCGTACGAGAACGATATGGATCTGCGCACGATCATGCGTGAATACCAGGTGCAGCAGATCGCGCTGGAAAAGACTGCAGGACAGAAGGACGTTGAGGCAAGATTCTTGGAAATGATCCAGAACCGCATCAACGAGCTGTACGATCAGATCGTGGCGCATCCCGTATACGTGGAGCTGGAGGCTGCACAGAATGAGGTCAATGCGCTCATGAATGCGGTCAACAATACCATTATGTTTGAGATCACGGGCGAGGTACCTTCTTCCTGCACGCACGATTGCTCCACCTGTGGCGGCAGCTGCGGACACTGATTTTAAATTTTTAGAAGCGAGGATAAGACCATGACTCCAATGATGGAGCAATATTTCGAGGTCAAAAATAAATACAAGGATCATTTGCTCTTTTACCGTCTCGGTGACTTTTACGAGATGTTTTTTGACGATGCCATCACCGCCTCGCGTGAGCTGGAGCTGACGCTGACGGGCAGAGATTGCGGTGAGGCGGAGCGCGCGCCCATGTGCGGCGTGCCGTTCCATTCGGCAGAGGGGTACATAGCAAGGCTGATCGCCAAGGGCTACAAGGTTGCCATTTGCGAGCAGGTGGAGGATCCCGCCACTGCCAAGGGGCTTGTCAAGCGCGACGTGGTGCGCGTGGTCACGCCGGGTACGGTGATCGAGAGCGCGATGCTTCCGGAGCAAAAGAACAACTATCTTTGCGCGATTTACGTGGGCGAGTACGCCATCGGCGTGTGCTTTGCGGACGTTTCCACGGCACAGATCTGCGCGACGTCGTTTGACGGAGAGCAGGCGGAAACCAGACTTTGCAACGAGCTTGCCACCTACGCACCGCGCGAGGTGATCGCCAATCTCTCCCGCAAGGCGTTTCCCGAAACGGCTGCCTTTGTGACCGACCGCCTGGGTGCGATGCTTGGCGACAATCAGCCGGGCAGATTCGAGTATGCCGATGCGCTGGAGAGAGTCAAGGAGCGATTTGGCGAGAGCGTCAAGACGCGCGACGCAGCGGACAAGCCGCTGATCTGTGCGGTGGGTGCGCTGATCGATTATATTTATGAAACGCAAAAGACCGAAAGCCCCTACTTAAAGGAACTGCAGGTCTATTCGGACGGCCAGTATCTTGAAATGGACGCCAATACGCGCCGTAACTTGGAGCTGACCGAAACCATGCGCCAAAAGGAGAAAAAGGGCTCTTTGCTCTGGGTACTGGACAAGACCAAGACCTCGCCCGGTGCGCGTCTTTTGCGCAGCTGGGTGGAGCATCCGCTGCTCTCGGTCGGCACGATCTCCAAGCGTCAGAGCGCGGTAGAGGAGCTGCACGGCAACTTTATGCTGCGCGAGGAGCTTTCTGAATTGCTCTCTTCCGTGCTTGACATGGAAAGACTGATGACGCGAATCGTGTACGGCACGGCAAACGCAAAGGATCTGCGTGCCGTGGCCAATACCGCGGCTGTGCTGCCCGAGGTCAAAAAGCTATTGCAGAGCTGCCGAAGCGAGGAACTTTCCGACATATACCGCGAAATGGATCTTTTGGAGGATATTTGCCAACGGATCAACGCGGGCATTTGCGAGGAGCCGCCCTTCTCGGTACGTGACGGCGGCATGATCGCCCCCGGCTACAGCGCTGAGGTGGACGAGCTGCGCTCCATCATGCACGACGGCAAGACCTGGGTGGAGCAGACGGCTGCTGCCGAGCGCGAGCGCACCGGCATCAAAACGCTCAAGGTGGGCTACAATAAGGTATTCGGCTACTATATCGAGGTCAGCAAATCCTTTGCCGATCAGGTGCCTGCGCACTATATCCGCAAGCAGACCTTGGTGAACGGTGAGCGTTATATCACCGACGAGCTGAAAGAAATGGAGGCCAAGATACTGGGCGCGGGGGATCGCGTGTGCGCCCTGGAATACGAGCTGTTCCAGGAGATCCGCGCGTATGTGGCGCAGAACAGCGAAAGAGTGCAAAAGACCGCTGCGCTGCTTGCCAAGACCGACGTATATCTGTCCTTGGCCACGGTTGCTGCACGCAACAAGTACGTGCGTCCCGAGGTGGATACGAGTGACGTCATAGAGATCAAGGACGGCCGCCATCCCGTGGTGGAGCAGTTTGTCAAGGATACTTATTTCGTGCCGAACGACGCAAATCTGGACACCAAAAATAACCGCCTGATGCTGATCACAGGCCCCAACATGGCAGGTAAATCCACCTATATGCGACAGGTGGCGCTGATCACGCTGATGGCGCAGATCGGCAGCTTTGTGCCTGCGAACGAGGCGCGTATCGGCATTGTGGATAAGATCTTTACCCGTGTCGGTGCATCGGACGACCTGGCTTCGGGACAATCCACCTTTATGTTAGAGATGACCGAGGTGGCGTACATTCTGCAGAACGCTACGCAAAAGAGTCTGATCATTTACGATGAGGTTGGCCGCGGTACCTCCACCTTTGACGGCATGAGCATTGCGCGTGCCATCGTGGAATACACGCACAGCCGTCGCATCGGTGCAAAAACGCTTTTTGCCACGCACTATCATGAGCTGACTGTCATGGAGCAGGAATTTGAGGGCGTGGTCAACTATAACATCGCCGCCAAAAAGCGCGGTGACAGCATTACATTCCTTCGCAAGATCGTGCGCGGCTCGACCGACGACAGCTACGGCATTGAGGTTGCAAAGCTTGCGGGCTTGCCGAGCGACGTGATCAAGCGTGCAAAGCAGGTGCTGCTTTCGGTTGAGCAGACCGCCAAGGCACTCAGCACAGCCGAGCCTGCACAAAAGAAGGAGAGCGACGAGATCACCATCGAGGATCAGATCAACGAACAGGTGATCGAGCAGCTCAAAAACGTGGATATCAACACGCTCTCACCGTACGAGTGTATGACGCTGCTGTTTGATATCAAAAAGAGATTGATTTAATGGAGTAAGTATGGGTAAGATCAACGTGCTTTCCTTTGAGGTCGCAAATCTGATCGCTGCCGGTGAGGTGGTGGACAGGCCTGCCTCGGCCATCAAGGAAATGATGGAAAATGCAATAGACGCAGGGGCGTCACGCATCACCGTGGAAATTCAGAACGGCGGCGTGACCTTTATGCGCGTGTCGGATAACGGACACGGCATGCCGCCCGAGGATCTGCCCATGGCAATACGCAGACACGCGACCAGCAAGATCAGCGAAGCCGCGGATCTGGACGGCATTGCCACGCTGGGATTCCGCGGTGAAGCATTAGCGGCCATTGCGGCAGTTTCGCGCTTGCGCATCCTTTCCAAAACGCCCGACGCTGCGCTTGGCGCACAGATGGACGTGGATTGCGGTGAGATCGTGGACATTACCGAGCGCGGCTGCGCGGTCGGCACAACGGTCATTGCGGAAGATCTGTTTGCAAACGTCCCCGCGCGACGAAAATTTTTGAAGCGCGACGTCACCGAGGCCATGGCTGTGAGCGCCAACGTGGAAAAGATCGCACTTTCCCACCCCGAGATCGCGTTCCGACTGATCATAGACGGAAACGTCAAGCTGGAAACGGCAGGGGACGGGAGCTTGAAGAGCGCGATCTGGTCGGTGTTCGGCAAGGATTTTGCCTCGCGCCTGATCGAGGTCAACGGGGAATACGACGGCATTTCGGTCAAAGGCTTTATCGGTCGCCCCGATAACGTGCGTCCCAACCGCAACTATCAAAATTTCTTTATCAATTCCCGCTATATCAAGAGCAAAACGGCCAGCGCGGCCATCGAGCAGGCGTTCACATCCTATTGTGCGCCCGAAAAGTTTCCGTGCTGCGTGCTGTTTATCGGACTCAATCCCATGCGCGTGGACGTCAACGTGCATCCTGCCAAGTTAGAGGTCAAGTTTACCAACGAAAAGCCTGTTTTTGAGAGCGTGTATTACGCGGTCAGACAGGCGCTTGAACAAAATACCGCGCGTCCCGAGCTGCAGATCCCCAAGCAAAAGCCTTCGGTTTCGGACGCTTTTACCTCGGTCGAGCGCGGTGAATCGCTGCAAAAGCGACAGATCACCATGGATGCCGCGACTCCGACGCAGCCGCAGCCCAAAAAGGGCGAGGCCTGGGAGCATCTGAGCGCACAGGAGTATGTGGAGCAGTACATTCAGGGCGGAAAGACGGGCGAGAAAAAAGTGTCCGCGCCCAAAACCTCCGCCCCCGTAACTATCGTAGGGGCCGACGTCCCCGACAGCCCGAAACCCGTCGCCCCCACAACTTTCGTAGGAAGTCGGAGGCCAAGCGGTCTTAGGAAGACAAATTGGAGTAGCAACTCCTTGGCCCACAGAACGACATGGCTACGA
>JAZUSJ010000095.1:0-6788 GCA_045606685.1 Eubacteriales bacterium | reverse complement strand
AGAATCAATAAAGGAATGTACCGCAAAAGTACATATATATATCGGTGAAAAGGAAAATAGTTCTATAAGAAAATCAGCCGTGGATATTCACAACGCCTTGCCAAAAAGTACACTACAAGTTTTGCCAAAATTGTATCACGGTGAATTTTCCATAAACCACGGCAACGATTATGCTCAAAAAATAAGAGAGATCATCCGTATTTGACAAATTCCAATTTATCGAACAGAATAAAACAATCGCCGGCAGATTTTCTGTCGGCGATAATTATTTGTTTACAGCGTAGCAAACCTATTATTCATTATTCATTTCTTTTCTCATCACAGCTGATCTGCCATATCCAGAATCAGCTTCTCGGTCTTGTCCCAGCCAAGGCAGGGGTCGGTGATGGATTTACCATAGCAGCCGTCACCGATCTTCTGTGCGCCGTCCTCAATGTAGCTCTCGATCATCAGGCCCTTGACAAGTCCCTTGATGTGATCCGAATGGCGGCAGGAATGCAAAATCTCCTTGGCAATACGCACCTGCTCTGCCCACTTCTTGCCCGAGTTTGCATGATTGGTGTCCACCACGACTGCAGGCAGCTGCAAGTCTCTCTTGGCATACTCCTCATAAAGATGCTCCAGATCCTCATAATGATAGTTGGGCAGGGACTGTCCGTGCTTGTTGACGTAGCCGCGCAGAATGGCGTGCGCGTAGGGGTTGCCCTCGCTGACCACCTCCCAGCCTCTGTAAAGGAAGGTGTGGGAGTGCTGCGCTGCCGTGATCGAGTTGAGCATAACCGAAATATCACCGCTGGTGGGGTTCTTCATGCCGACGGGAATATCCAGGCCGCTTGCCACCAATCTGTGCTGCTGATTCTCCACGCTGCGCGCACCGACTGCCACGTAGGAAAGCAGGTCGGACAGGTAACGGTGGTTTTCGGGATACAGCATCTCATCCGCGGTGGAAAGACCGGTTTCCTCCAGCACCTTGATGTGCAAAGAGCGGATCGCGATAATGCCCTTGAGCATATCGGGGGCTACGTTGGGATCGGGCTGGTGCAGCATGCCCTTATAGCCGTCGCCCACGGTTCTGGGCTTATTGGTATATACGCGGGGGATGATCAATATCTTTTCTGCAACCTGCTCCTGCACACGTGCCAAGCGGCTGATATAATCCAGCACGGGTGCTTCCGAATCTGCGGAGCAAGGCCCGATGACCAGCAGAAGCTTCTCGCTCTTGCCTTCAAATACGCTCTTGATCTCAGCATCCTTTTTGGCCTTGACTGCTGCCAGCTCATCGGTCAAGGGGTACATCTGCTTGATGTCCTGCGGAATGGGAAGCTTTCTTTTAAAATTCATGCTCATGGTCTGTGGTCTCCTTTGGTTTGTTATTTGACGTTGTACGAGCCGACAAGCTTGAGCTTGTCACACATGGGTGCTAAGGCTCGCATCATTTGTTTACCGTTTTCGCTTCTGATATCTCCCTCACATTCCACGTAGAAGTAATAATTCCACGCAAGGTCCTTCATGGGACGGGAGTGCAGATTTTTCATGTTGTAGCCATACGCACCGATAATGTTGATGGCCTGCGCCAGCGCACCTGCCTGGTGCTTGACCGTAAATACCAATATAAAGTTATCGTCCGGTCTGCCTGCGGGGCGGTTTTCCACGCGGGAGAAGCAAGCAAAGCGCGTGGTATTGCCTGCACTTTGATTGATGCTGCGCTCCAGCACCTCCAACCCATACAGCTGTGCGGCCTGCACGCTGCCAATGGCAGCCACATGAGGCTTTCCAAGCTCGGCCACGAATTTTGCGGCAAGCGCGGTGTTGGAATAGGGCGTGCGCGCCTGAATGCCGTGTGCATCCAGATACCCCTCGCATTGTGCCAGCGCCTGCGGATGGCTGACCACCTCGCGAATCTCCTCGGGCTTGGTGCCGGGCAGCACCAGCAAATTCTGCGTCACAGCCAAGTCACAGGTGCGGTTGATATACAAGGAGCCCGAAAACATCAGATCCATGACCTGCCCGACCTCGCCCGCATAGCTGTTTTCAATGGGCATGACGGCCACGTCACACTCCCCCGCCTCAACTGCACGGTAAGCGGCAACGAAATCGGAGCAAGACACATATTCACCGCCCGGGTACAGCAGCTCTGCTGCCTCGGAGGCAAACGCACCCGGCACGCCGCCATACGCCACTCGTACGCCCTGATTCAGCCTTTGCTGATAATCGCGCGACAGCTTCATGGTATATTTCAGGAAATTCACGTAATACTCGCGCCACTCGGGATCCTCCACCATAGCGCTGTTTTTGGCGATCAGCTCTTGCTCGCGGCGCTGATCCAAAATGGGCAGTCCCCGCTCCTTTTTGTATTCGGCAACCGACTTTGCCGCCTCCATTCTTTTGCAGAACAGCTTGGCGATCTCGGCATCTGCCTCGCCTATGACCTGTCTTGCCTTTTGCAGCTTGTCCATATACAGGACTCCTTTCAAAAAAATATCGCAGATACGTCAAGCATCTGCGAATAAAAAACGCAGAATGCCCCTCGGGCATTCTGCGGTAAAAATTCGGAAAAATGAAACTTACGCGGTCAAGAACACCCGAAATCCGAGAAAATAACCGCAATAAAATCGTGTTTGCTTCATGATATTTTCTCCTTTCCGATGAACTTACCCATATTATAAACCCATTTTTCGCGCTTGTCAAGTGTTCTGCGCATTTTTCTCAATATACGCAACCGCTTTTCTGATCTCACCGTCGCACGCGTCAAACGCTTGCTTGGCCATCTCATCGTCACATCCCGTCAGCTCACGAATGATGCGCAGGCAACGCAACTGCAGCTTTTGATTGGTGGGACGCACGTTGACCATGAGATTGCCCATGACCTTACCCGTTTTGATCATCGCCCCCGTTGAGAGCATGTTCAGCACCAGCTTTTGTGCCGTGCCTGCCTTGAGACGCGACGAGCCCGTAATGACCTCTGCGCCGACAACGGGTGCAATGGTCACGCGGCAAATGGGATGCATGCGGCTTTCCGGATTACAGGTCACACCGATCGGCACAGCCCCCAGCTCGGCAGCCTGCGCAAGCGCACCCAGCACGTAAGGCGCACCGCCCGATGCGGAAAGTCCGACCACCACGTCCCCTGCCTGCACGCCGTCCGCGATCAGATCGGCTCTGCCCTGCGCTTCATTGTCCTCAGCACCCTCGGACGCGCGAAACACAGCACTCTGGCCGCCTGCGATGATACCGCGCACAAGATCGTAATCCACGCCAAAGGTAGGGGGGCATTCCGAGGCATCCAGCACGCCAAGGCGGCCGGACGTCCCTGCGCCCACGTAGATCAGGTGTCCGCCTGCCTGCAGCGCGTCCGCAATCAGATCGATCGCATCTGCAATATGCTCGGCCTCTGCCGCCACGGCATCCTCCACCACGCGGTTCTCCTCCGCCATCAGCTTGACCATGTCAAGCGTGGGGAGCTTGTCAATATGCATTGTGCGAGGGTTTCTCGCCTCGGTATTCAGCTTCTGATAATCAGGTCTTACATTGTGATTCATATACTCAATCCTCGGGTATAAACCCTTCAAAAATGATGCCCTCGTCGCGCTTTGCAGCGGGAATCTGCTCCTTTGCACGCACAGTCCAGACAAATGCAGGTGCGCGGTACAGGTATTTACAGATCATAAAGGACAGATTATGCACGCTTTCCTGCCCGTAAGCCAGGAAATGCGGCTTGGCTAACACGTTGGTGGCCAGCACCGTGATCAGAAAATAAAACAGCTTATTCCCCTTCTTTTCCTTCAGGAGATTGCAGAACAGCTGTCCGCGCACCACGTCCGGGCGATTCTTGCGATACCAGCGCACTAACAGGGGGTTAAAGGACTCGATCAGATACGCGCCCTTGTATTGGGAAAGGATCGCGTCTGCCACGGGGCAAAGGCTTGTATCCAGTGCTGCACCCTTTAGCTCTACCAGAAGCGGCACGCGGCCGTCCACCAAAGCAAGCATTTCCTGCAGCGTCGGGATGCCCTGATCAGTCCCCTTCAATCGTAGCTCGCGCAGCTCTACCAGCGTTTTGTCCTCAATTTTGCCCTCCACGCCGCACATGCGCACCAAGGTATCGTCATGGAACACCACAACGTGTCCGTCGCGCGTCTTATGAATATCAAATTCAATGCCGTATCCCGCATCCACCGCCTTTTGGAAGGCTGCAAGCGAGTTTTCGGGCGACTTTTGATCCCAAAGTCCTCTGTGCGCGAATTTTTTGCCGTAAGGCGTCATATCCACACCGCGCACGGATTGCGGCTTGATCAAAATCAGATAAATGATAATTGCCACGGCAACGACGGCCGAGCAGATCAGTAAAACCCATGCATAAGGCGGCATTTCTTATTCCTCCCTTTGCGCACGCATTTTGGCAAAGGCCGCGCGCAGCACGGCAGCCTGCGTTTTGGAATCGGGTACTTCACCGCGACAGATACGGTCCACCAGCTCAGAAAGCGGAATTCTTTCCACCTCGATAAACTCGTCATCGTCAAAATCGGTCTGCCCAAAGGTCAGCCCCTCGGCCACGTACATGTGAATGACCTCATCGATCAGGGCGGGCGTGGTATAAAGCGGCCCTAAGTAGATCAGCTTTTGGCATGTTGCGCCCGTTTCCTCGCGCAACTCACGCAAAGCGGCACTTGCAGGATCCTCATCGGGAGCGTCCAGCTTGCCAGCAGGAATCTCCAGCACCACCTTGCGGTGCGCATATCGGTATTGCTTGACGCAAATGACCTCTCCCTCATCCGTGATCGGCACCACGCATACAGCGCCGATATGCTTGCAATACTCGCGAAAGCCCACGTTTCCGTTGGGCAACAATATATCATCCTTGTATAAATGCAGCACGCGGCCGTCAAAGATCAGCTCGCTGTGCAGCTGCTTTTCGGTATAGTCCATTCTGTTCTCCTTGAAAGTTCATTCGCTTTTTATTATACATGAAATCACAAAATTTGTAAAGCCCTTGCGTCAAATAAAAAAATATGGTACAATAAAAGCAGCAAAGATCAAGGAGGCACCATGATGGATTTCGGTCAGCATACACGCTCTGTCCCTCTTTTGGGAGAGGACGGGCTTGCCGCGCTGCAAAGCGCACGCGTTGCCGTGTTTGGCATTGGCGGTGTGGGAGGGCATTTGTGCGAGGCTCTTGCACGCGCAGGCGTGGGCGAGCTGCACTTATTTGATAAAGATACCGTTTCGCTTACCAATATCAACCGCCAGGCAGTCGCGCTGCACTCAACGGTCGGACTGCCCAAAGTAGAGGTCATGAAGGCGCGAATTGCCGATATCAACCCCGATTGCCGCGTGGTGACGCACGAGGTCTTCTATCTGCCCGAGAATGCCGACGCGTACGATCTTTCTGGCTACGATTATATTGCCGACGCGATCGACACCGTCAGCGCCAAAATCGAACTGATCTGCCGCGCCAAAGCACAGGGCGTCCCCATCATTTCGGCCATGGGCGCGGGCAATAAGCTGGATCCCTCAGCCTTTCGCGTATCTGACCTTTCCAAAACCCAGGGCTGTCCCTTGGCGCGCATTATGCGCCGCGAGCTGGGTGCGCGCGGCATCAAGCACCTTTGCGTGGTGTATTCCGAGGAAAAGCCACAGCCCTCGCGCCTGCCAAGCGAGCATGGCAAGCACACCCCCGCCTCGCTTTCCTTCGTGCCGCCCGTCATGGGGCTGATCATGGCAGGCAAGATCGTGCGCGATCTTGCGGGCATCGAGCCGCAATGAGAGGTGCAAGATGAAGCAAGGCATCCGTTTGTTTGATTTTTCCGTGGCCAATGCCGTCACCGTGGTGCTGGCCTATCTGGTTCTGCTCTGCCTTTGCGCAGGTGTCAGTGCCACTACAAGCAATCCCCTGCCCGGGCTGATCGTGCTGGTTTTGCTGATGCTCTCGTTTGTTGCGCTGTTCTGGTATTTCGTGGGCAAAGCCCCCGTGCTGTGCGATCAGAGCGTCAGTCAAGGAAAAAAGAGCATCGAAAAAGCGCACGCGGCAGCCGAGGTGTTCTACAATGCGCGCTTCCGTGAAAAGACAGTGCGTATATACGACAAAAGAAAGCCCCAAAAAAAGGATAAAGCCGATTGCATACAGGTGCAGGCAACCAAAGCCAATTTAAAAAAGCTGTCGGATTGGCTGGGATACGAAATCCCCGAAGCCCCCGACAGCCAAGAGAAAGCCCAAAAGTGAGGTAGACCATGTCAAAACACGATGATACCATCCGCTGTCCCAAGTGCCAAAAGCCGCTGGAAAACCGCCGAGATGTCTGCCCGCATTGCGGCTATCACGGCTATATCCCCATGAGCGAGGCAGAGATCAGGAAAACCAAGCTGCTCCTGTACCCCATCTTTGCCATTGTTGCCGCCTTGGTCATCCTGGCCGTCTGGCTGATGGGGAGATAAAAAGAGAGAACCCATGGGGCTGAAAAATTAGCGGTAAAAGCAGGAATTTGTTCGATTTCGAGCAGATTCCTGCTGCTTTTGTTTATATACAGTGGTGAGAGAGCGGCGAAATGGGAACCCCCACCACCGCAACCGCTTCTCTCATTTCAAAGCAAAATGCTTTGAAATTCGCTCCGCTGCGGTCCCCCTCCCCCGCGGGGAGGCTTATGAGCGCATCCGTTTTGCCTATTTGCCCGTTTCGGGAGGCGTTCACCATCCGTTTTGTGCGAATGATGTCGAGGTTGCCCGACACAAAGCCTCCCCGCTGGGGAGGGGGACCGCCGCGGAGCGAGTTTCAAAGCATTTTGCTTTGAAAT
>JAZUSJ010000094.1:0-6781 GCA_045606685.1 Eubacteriales bacterium | reverse complement strand
CTCCACACGCATGCCGAAGTAGCTTTCCATCATATCCTGATCCATGATAGAGCCGGCAATACCCATACACTGGGAGCCGATCTGCAGATAGGATTTGCCACGCATGGTCGCCACAGCCACCGCTGCCCGGCCGAAGCGCAGAAGCTTTTCCTTCACATCCTCGGGGATGTTATTGATCATATCCAGATCCTGAACTTCATGACCGTAGATGCCAAAGGCAGGCAGGCCCTTCTGGGCATGGCCGGCCAGAACCGCCGCCAGATAGACCGCACCGGGGCGCTCCGTGCCGTTAAAGCCCCATACGGCCTTGATGGTGTGGGGATCCATATCCATGGTTTCCGCGCCGTAGCACCAGCAGGGAGTTACGGTCAGAGTAATGTCCACGCCCTCCTTGCGGAATTTGTCAGCGCAAGCGGCAGCCTCTGCTACGCGGCCGATGGTGGTGTCTGCAATGACCACCTTGACAGGCTCGCCATTGGAATATCTGAGGTTTTCTTCAAAGAGCTTGGCAGCAGTTTTTGCCATGTTCATGGTCTGCTCCTCAAGGGATTCGCGCACGCCGAGTACACCGCGTCTGCCATCAATGGTGGGGCGGATGCCGATTACGGGATAAGAGCCGATAAGTCTGTTCTGTGCCATGTTTTTTCCTCCATATCATAATTTGATGTAATTTTGTCACGGGTTGAATGCCGCAAAAAAAGCAAACGTGCCGCATTTTCTTCAGTATACCAAAAAAAAGCGTGACAGTCCAACGAATTTGTGACCGAAGCTGAGCAATTCTTTACCTTTTATATCGAAAATGCCAAAAATAGTTACAAAAAACGAATACGCTGCGCACATAGCAGCGTATTCGTTGAATTTTAATTTCCTTGTATGGCGGCAAGACGCCTGTATTCTCCGGGTGTCATACCTTTGATTAAGCGGAAGGTACGGTTGAAGCTGCTCAGTGTTGTAAAGCCGCATTGAAAGGAAATGGACAGAATGCTGTCCTTGGTATTCATGAGCAGATAGCATGCCCTGTCCGTTTTGATGGACTGCACGTAAGCGTAAAAGGGAATGCCTACGATCTTGGTAAAGTAGCGGGAGATGTAGGCAGGGTGATAGCCCAGCGTGCGAGCCGTTTCCTTGAGCGTGCAGGGCTCGGAGATGTGATTCTCCAGATACACGAAAATATCGCGCAAAAGCACGGTATCCTTGGCGGTATCATCCTCAACACCAATCGAAATGTTGCGATAAAACAGCCCTGTCATGGTGTACAAAAAGCCCTTGACCGTGGCAATATCCTGGCTTTCATGCATTTGCATGAACATATCACGGTGAAAATCTGATACGTTATGAATCAAAGGAGAGGCAAGCTTGTACTTGACAAGAGATTCGGATACGGCTGCGATCAGATCGCCCGAAAACACGCAGATCAGGCATTTGCCGCTGCTGTTCGGCACGGAATCATAGCTGTGCAGTCTGTTGGGCTTGATCAGCATAAGGTCGCCCTGCTGCAAATGGTATTTTTGCTTTTCAATGTGCATATCCATCTGTCCGGATATCATCAGCACAAATTCAAAGCAGCGGTGCATATGCATGGGGAAGACGTGGTTGTCACGCTCGTAAAGCATAAAATGTCCCGTTCCGATCCCGTGCTCTATTTCATACAATAAAGGCTCCATGCGCGTCCTCCGTGCGTGTATTTGGTTTTATTTCCATTCCCGATCCAATACTCTTTTGCGGTTTTTGAGGAAAGATAGCAGAAAATTGTAATTTTTGTTGGTAATATCATCTTTTTTTGAATACCAGAGCTGATCGTTGAGTGCAAGGGATTCGTCGATTTCGTCACGGTAATTCTTGACGTAGTCAATGCAATCGTCCAACACGTCGGCGTAATAGGATTGATACCGCTCGCAAAGCTCTGCATAAAGCTCCGGTGAGCGCGCCACGCCGCGGAAAAACTCGTTTGAGTATTCGATCTTGCTGTCCACAATATAATATTCGTTGGGTTCACTCGTCCAAGGGATGTAAAGACTGTAGTCGTAATCCCAGATGGGGCCGAACGCCAGCTTTTCGCCCGCGATCTGATAGGAATAGAAGGACTTCCAGACGTGATCTCTCTCGCCCATGATCTGATCAATGATCATGTGGTCGATCAGGGAATCCACATCCATGTACCTTTTCATTTTCTTGGCGTTTCCGTCGCGGCAGGCGTCCAGAATCTTGTCATAGCGTCTCTCCAGCTGATCAAAGAAGGAGTAGAATTGCTCGTCCGAGCAAAAATCCTCTTTTTTGGGGTATTTGAGCGAGAAATACTTATTGCACCAGGCAACGTAGAAGTAGTCTTCGCCTTCTTTTGCGCCCGGTGTCTCCGGAGCGTTTTCATCCAGACACACGTAAAAGTTGAATTGGTCAAGGTCGGTCATGTCGGGGGTGATGGTCTGCTCCAGATCCATGCGCCCCTCGTTTTCCTGTACCTGCTCGCAAAGCGTGTATAGCCCCATGAATTCACCGTTGAGATAGAGGTTGACGTGATGCGCGGTAGGAGTGAAGGCCAGCGCATCCGATGCCGCGCCCAGATAAAAGGCGGTTGTGTTGTGCATGCATGAAGGATCGAGATACTCCGCCAGCAGCACCCAGCTTTTGGCCTTGTCAAGGCCGAAGAGAGATACCTTTTGGTTGAATTTGATACGGTAGGGCTTTTTGATGAATCCCTGCGTGGAATTACCGCGCAGGCGAATGCCGCCGCCCACGTGATGTACCTCGTCCTCGGTATTGACTAAGTCCAGGCGCATCGGTGTGTAATCGTGGGAATTGTAGATGGGCGTGCCATCTGTGTCGATGTGCAGAATGGGCAGCTCGCGCGTCACGTAGTCCAAAAGCAGCGTGACCTTGGTATCCTTGGTCACGTTTTCAAGCGTGATCACGTTGCCCTCGTATACCTGGCCATCGATCTCGTAGCCCTCGTACACGTAGCCGCGCTTGATCTCAAAGGATACGGGGACAAAGGCTGCGTCGGTCACGTCCTGTACCGTCTCTCCGCCCGAAAAGGTCACCGCGCCCTCGATCGGGCAGATGATCTCGACCACGGTGCGGCCGTCGTCGGTTTCGGTTTCCGATTCGGCTTCGGTCTGCGTTTGGAGAATCTCTTCGGTTTGCTCTGTGCTGTTGGTGGGCTGCTCCTGCGTGTCGCTTGCCGGTGTACACGACGGCAGCAAGAGGCAGAGCAAAAGGAGCAGACAGATCCATCTTTTTTTCATAAAAAATCCTTTCTCAGGAAAGAGTTTCGGGCTCGGGCTCAAGTCGCTTGCCCATGAGAAGCACGTAGGCCACGATGCCCAGCTGAATGATGCCTGAAAGCGCGATCAGCCAAGGAATGCCGCCCTCGTAGGTATAGCCGAACAGGGGGAGGGCAAAATTCTTGGAGAGTGCCACGAAAACGGTGCCAAACAAAAGCCCTGCGGCTGCGCCCAGATTGAACACGATCTGATAAAACGAGGTGTAGCAGGTACGGTTGACCTCGGGCATGTTGACGTATTGCATATTGGCCACGATCGAGTTGCGTCCCACACCCGCAAAGTGCTGCGGCAGGCGAACGAGCAGAAGCATACCGACCAGCAACCAAGGGGCAAGGTCGGGACGGATGAGCGCGTAAAGCAGCTGCAAGGGAGCTTCGATCAGAAGCGCGAATGCCAGCGCACGCAGCCAGGAGGTCTTTTGAATGCGCTTTTGCCAGAATTTCATGGAGAAGGGGAAGAAGAATGGATAGACGAAAATGATAAAGCAGTAAAGGAAATAGGTAATGCCGATGGTTTCCATCAAATAGACCTGCAGGAAGGTGTTGTGGCAGTAAAGTGAGAATTGCCATGCAAACACCACCACCATGGTCAAGAGGTATTTTTTGTTGGAAAGAGGAATGGTGATGATGTCACGGAACTTGGGCGTGTGGATGACGGGATAATCCACCTCGCGCGGCAAGGAGAGCAGGATGACGTCCAGGATGCCGAGCAGGAAGCCGAAATGGCGCACGTATTCCAAAAATTTGAGCTGATCAGCAGGCATGGCGGCCAGCTTGTCTGCGTATATGGCGGCAAGCAGCACGAGGATGCCGGGCAGCAGCGCGGCTGCAAACTGATTGAAGGTCATGTACTGCGCACGAATGCTTTCGGGCAGGAACTTGACGTGCCACGCAGCATAGCCCGAAACCGCGATGATATTGAATATGTAAGCAATGAATTGCAGCACCGACATGCAGATGATCAGCACAGTCGAATCATTGACCAGATGAGGCAGCAGCGTCAGGGCAAATATGCTGCAGGTATAGTACATGAGCTTGCAAAAGCCAAGCACGAAGCGACGCTTTTTGAAGCGTGTCAAAAGAGAGGGCGCGAAAATGACGAACAGGCCAGCAATGAACGGGGAAAAGGCGAGAATGCCGATCTCCTCCGGCTGCATGTGATAGCCGCGTAAAAATTCAGTCCAGAAAATGCCGGTGGTGATGTAATTGATCACCGCCTCCAGCGCGATCGAAATCAGCAAAAGATAGCGCGTACGCGCGTCGGGCTCTTTGAAGTTGAAAACCTGCGCAAGGGTGCTTTTTTGTCGTTGCATGTTATAGTCTCTCCGAAAAAAAGGAAATCATGATTGCGTGCGCAATCTGCAATACAATTATATCCCTCCTTGCATGATTTGTCAATGTAAAAATGACAGAACAGTGTGTAATTCATTCTGCATTCGGGGCGGCCTTGTCAAGCAAAGCAGACTTGACAAACCGCACGGGATTTGATAAAATGAATGAGAATATGAAAAGGGAGGTGCGGTATGAAACGGCTTTTGGCGCACAAATGGGTGCGCGTGGTGCTGGGACACGTCTTCGGACTCGGCACTGTCGTGCTGATCATCTCGTCAGCCTCGCTTCTTTTGGGCAGCGCATGCCCGACGTATTGGATGCTTGGCATTTGCTGTCCCTTTTGCGGCATGACGCGTGCGCATCTGGCAGCTATGCGCCTGGATTTTGCGGCAGCGTTTTATTACCATCCCGTATTCTTCACGGGCGTTCCCATGATATGGCTGCTGGCGCACAAGCGGCTTTTTAAAAAGAAGTGGACGCGCGTGCTTTGGTGGGTGCTTGTCATTTCGATGGGAGTCCTACTGGGCGTGACCTACGTTTATCGCGTTTTTACTTTGGGATTTGACTTTTTTGCATAAATGATGACAGAAGGAGAGGACGTTATGGAAACACCGATCAAGCAAATATCGGGCCTGAAGCCCGAAACCATCCGCACCTATAACGACGGTGTGGTGCGCATGATGAGCGTGGTGCTCAACCTCGCGGCAAACGCTTTGGATGCAGGCACGGTGGACGAGATCGCTCGGGAGTGCGGTGTCAGCCGCGCGTATGCGTATGCCGAGTGTCTGGCGGCGCTGTGCGGGCTGGATACCTCGGGGCGGGATCGGGATCTGTTCCGTCATTATTTTCTTCCCATGATAAGTGAGCTGGATCCAGCAGATTTTGAGAACGACGCGTATTATCAGAATATCAAAATCAAGCCGGGCAAGAGCGGAAAATGGGAATACAGGCAGATGCGCCTTGCGCCCTGCGAAGCTTTTGTCTGCAACGATTTTTTGGTGACAAGGGATCATCGCATGATCCCGCAGATCGGCTTTTTCATGCGTGAATTCAAATACCCGGGCGTTTTGGAAAACGGCAGGGAATGGATGACCTTGATGCCCAACGAAACCGTGACAACGCGCCCCGCACTTGACCGCGCACACGGCCGTGTGCTGACCTTTGGACTGGGGCTTGGCTATTTTGCGTACATGGCGGCAAGAAAGCCCGAGGTCGAGTCGGTGACCGTGGTGGATCTGAGCGCGGACGCCATTTCGCTGTTTGAGCAGAATCTGCTGCCGCAGATGGAGTGTCGCGAAAAGATCAGGGTGATCCATGCCGACGCGTTTGATTTTGCCGAAAAGCACTATCCAACGGGGGAGTTTGACTTTGTCTTTGCCGACATCTGGCACGACGTGTCGGACGGCAAAGATCTCTATCTGCGCTTCAAATCCATGGAAAAGCTCGCGCCCCGGATGGAATATACCTATTGGCTGGAAAACTCCATCGCGTGCTATCTTGACGACGCACTGTGGCCGTGAGGTGGATTTGAAAATTGCGCGTAACAGAAAACCGTTCTTGTGAATGGCGACTTAAACATGATACCATGCTATCTGATCTGAAAGGGCGGACGAATATGCAAAGAGCTATTATCAATCAGTTTAAAACGCTTGAAAGACAAGGCTTTAAGAGAAAAGTTGATTTTCGCAACGGAGATTCAGAAATATTTTATACCAAAAACAATTTGACTATAGAAGTTCACTATTACTTATCAACTGGAATGAGATATTGTTTAGAGGTAATTATTGACCGGAACGGAAAGAGAGCGAATATATTTGATTGCTCTTTTTTTGACCGTGCGGAAATTAGTTTGTTAAGAGCAGAGATTGATTCTATCGACTCTGCGGGACCTTTGCAAAAGCAATTAGGGTTGTATGTGGAATTTTTAGAAAAACATGCAAATGAGTTATGGCACTAATACGCGCAACATATAAAACCCTTACAATATAAGGGAAAATCATGTAACAGAGAACCGTCACCTGTTACAAGTAAATTGCGGATTTTTGAAAGTCAAAGCGTCTCCCTGTGTCATCTTGAGCGGAGCAAGTCGCAGCGCGACGCAGCGAAGTCGAAACCCAAGCGAAGCGCAGGGCGACCGCTTTGCGGTCGGATCTCAGGGAGAGGCTTTGA
>JAZUSJ010000093.1:0-2204 GCA_045606685.1 Eubacteriales bacterium | reverse complement strand
ATTTGTCTTCCTAAGACCGCTTGGCCTCCCGACTTGACTTTGGCCCCGACCGCGTGCAGAAGGGCGTATATCCCGAGATCTGGGTAGCAAACGCATTTATCGGTAACTATCTGAGATTGGATCTGCTTGACAGATACGGCTGCCATGAGGCGCTGTATGAGAACATCAAGGGTTACTTTACGTACATGGCCGACAGAACGGGTACGCTTTGGGAGCTGACGGCGGATCACGCAAGCTGCAACCACGGCTTTGCCTCCCATGTACTGTATTGGATGGAGCATCTGGGCCTGGTCAAGTAAACAGTTTCTGACGACCTGACTTTTGAAAAGTTTTGATCAAACTTTTACAAAAGTTTGCGGGGGCGTGGGGCAGCGCCCCGCGTCGCGCCCGCAGGCGCGAAATTCTTAACTCGCCGTTCTTTTTGGTTCTTTTTCTTGCGGCTACAAAGCCAAGAAAAAGAACGAAAAGAGCTTACTCAACGTAAAAGAATAAGGGAGTTACCTTGATAGGCAGCTCCCTTTTTTGTTTATGTGAGAAAATTGCTTCCGTTCTTTTTGGCAAAATTGCCGCAAAGAAGAACATATTTGCTTCGCAAATTAAAACGGCGTTTTTTCGGGGCGTTGCCCCGAACCCCAGTCGCTTTTTGAAAAAAGCGACGCAAAAACTTTCATGAGTTGGGGTGACCAAGCTTATTGCGCGTCCTTTTGGATGAGGATCTTGAGCGCCTCGATGGCTGTGCGGATGGCTCTGTCCGTGTCGTGTTGCTCGGCAGATTCGTCCTCGCTGTCCATGCCAAGGTTGGCTCGTTCTTGATTCCATACGACAGAGAAGCACGCGCCTGCCTTGACACCCAGCGATGCCGCTACCGTGAACAGCGCTCCCGATTCCATTTCACTTGCCAGTACGCCAAGCCGCTTCCAAGCCTCCCATTTTGCATTCAGCTCACCTGCGATCGGCATTCTGTTTGGCGAATGCTGGCCGTAAAACGAATCCTTGGCTTGTACCACGCCCGCATGCGAGCGCAGTCCTTGTGCATCTGCTGCCTGCATCAGCGCAATCAGTACGTCGGGATCGGACACGGCAGGGAATTCAATGGGCGCATACTCGCGCGAGGTGCCGTCCTGTCGCACAGCTCCCGTGGCGATCACCACATCACCTGCCTGCACCTTGAGATTGATGCCGCCGCACGTTCCCACGCGGATAAATGTGTGCGTGCCGCAAGCGGCCAGCTCCTCCATGGCAATGGCTGCGGAAGGGCCGCCAATGCCCGTAGAGCAAACGCTGACAGGCTGACCGCAAAGCTCGCCCACCCAGATGTTGTATTCACGGTTTGTCACCAAATGCCTTGGATTGTCGAAATATTGCGCGATCTTTTCGCATCTGCCGGGATCACCGGGAAGAATGCAATAGCCGCCGGTCTGCCCGGGCTTGGCCTTGATATGATATTGCTCGGTATGTGTGGATAGCATAAAAACCTCCAAAAAATTAAGAATCAATCAAATATTTCCATCCCTATTGTATCACATTTTTGGGCATATTGCAAGAGGGAGTGAAAATAATACTAACAGTATGATTTTTCGGGGGATTTTTATGAAGGACAAGATCTTTTCGCTGCACGCAAGCATTCATGCATCGGGCAGCGTGGTGGGCTGCAAGGAAAGAGAAGGGCCGCTTGGCAACCTGTTTGATATGCACGATACGGACGATAAATTCGGGCAAAAGACCTGGGAGAAGGCCGAGAGCGAAATGCAGCGCCGCGCGCTTGGTGTGGCCCTGCAAAAGTGGGGCAAGGATCAGAATAGTCTTGACTGCTTGTTAGCGGGCGACCTGCTCAATCAGTGCGTGGGATCGGCATACGGGCTTTTGGATTACGGTGTGCCGTATTTCGGGCTGTACGGGGCATGCTCCACGGCTGCCCTTGGCCTGCTGCTCGGCTCTGCGCTTGTCAGCGCGGGATTTGTACGCTATGCTGCTGCTGTGACATCCTCGCACAACTCGTCCGCAGAGCGTCAATACCGCACCCCGTTGGAATACGGTGCGCAGAGAGCCCCCACTGCACAATGGACGGTCACGGGCGCTTCCGCCTTTATTCTCGGAAACGCAAGAGAGCGCGATCCGCTTGGCGTGCAGGTGGTGGAGGCTATGCCGGGAATTCCGATCGAAATGGGCATTCGCGATGCCGCCAATATGGGGGCTGCCATGGC
>JAZUSJ010000092.1:0-25942 GCA_045606685.1 Eubacteriales bacterium | reverse complement strand
TCTGCGCTGTTGAATACGATCTCAATCGGATCGGGAGTAGGTTCGGGTTCGGGCTCAGGCTCGGTATCCGTGCCGGGATCGGGTTCGGGCTCGGGTTCAGGCTCGGTATCCGTGCCGGGATCGGGCGTTACCTGCTCATCCAGGCCAACGTACGCTCTCGCACCTTCCTGGGTTCTGAAGAATGCGATGGAATCCATGTACATGACTGCTCCGTTTTGTCCGTTCAGCCAGGGATCGAAGCGAATATACGCACTGTCACCCGTGTAAAGGCCGTCCGCACCGTCCTCAATGCCATCCATAGCACTGCTGTAATTCAGCACGACTGTGATCCATTCATTCTCGGAAGTATATCTGACATCCTTGTTGGTGTACACACCGCCGGAAACAATATCATAATTGGAACCGCCGGACGCCATGAAGAATACGCCGTTGCTGCCCTTATAGCCAACCTTGACGCGCAGCGCAACGTAAGGATACTCGGACACCTCGGGAATTGCATTGAAGGGAATCAGGAAATTCGGTCTGCCGTCCACAGTGCATTCAATCATCATTGCATCCTCGGCAGAATCAAAGGAAAGCTCTACGCCATCTCTTGTTTCAATGCCTTCAACGGTGAGCTGATCAAATTCAATCACATGCTCGGGATCAGGCTCGGGGTTCTCGGCAGGGCCATCCGTACCGGGATCGCTGCCCTCCTCTTCCTTGATCTCAACGCCGCCATATGCTGCAGCTGCAGCCTCGGTCTTAAAGAATGCGATCGAATTGATGTACATGACCGCGCCTGCATCGATAGAGTACCAGGGATCAAAGCGAATGTACGCGGAATTGCCGTTATACATGGAATCAGCACCGTCCTCGATGCCGTCGTTGGGACGCGTATAATCCAGAACGACTGTCTGCCAATCCTCGGTAAAGGAATACACCAGCGTCTTATCGGTATACACACCATCCTTGAGAATATCGTAGCCCGAGCCGGAGCTTGCCATAAAGAACACACCGGTGCTTTCCAGGCTTGAGGTCTTGATTCGTACTGCTACGTAGGGATATTCCGATACCTCGGGAATATTGGGATAACTCAAAATAAAGTTAGGTCTGCCCGCAGCCAGAACTTCCACCTTCATGGCCTGCTGTTCGGCATCAAAGCTCAGCTCCATTTTATCCATGTCCTGAGAAGCTATATTACCGATCGTGGCACTGCCAAAGGAAATGACGTAGCCTGCTTGTTCATCAACAGCAGGAGGCTGATCGGTCGTAGGCTCTGTGGTGGTTTCTTGCGTCGTCTGATCATCGGAAGGCTGCTCTGTAGAGGGTTCCCCTGTCGATTCAGCATTCGTAGTGGTTTCCGTGTTGTCAGGATTGTCCGGCTGTTCGGGGTTGCACGCTACCATGGCAAACACCAGAAGCAACACGGTCAGAACCATCCATAAACTTTTGCGTTTCATCATTGTCTTTTTTCCTTTCTTTATCAGTAATTCAGAATACCGACAAGATAACTCCTGTCACCCTGCGATATTCCCACGGGCATATTATAAAGGGGCGTTCCCTGCTCGTCCACAATGCTGACGTAAACGCGATACGCTCCGTTCTGCAGCACGGGCAACGACATCTCGATCTTTACATCGGTCGATTTGGTAGCAACCAGCGTTTCTCCCACGTCCAGATCCTTGACGTTGAAATCCGACCTGCCCTGCGCGATCACCGTTCCGCTTGCATCGGTAATGACCAGCTTGACGTAGCCACCCTCATAGCAGGGGGCTGCACCGCGGTTTTTGACGGTCACGGTAAAGGTGGCGGACTGCCCGGACAGGAAATTCTCCACCTGCAGCTGTAAGGGTACGATGCGATATCCTGCGCGAAGCGTGATCTCTCTTGTGTACGGATTATCCATGATACTGTAAGGATCACAATGCAATCTGACATAGCTTGCATGCATGCGATTGACTGCATCCAGATAATTCTCGGTAGGTGCGGTACCCGGATGTGTTTCCACAGCGACAGGCACACTCTTCCAGAACAGCTCAGCCATCTCAATATTTCCCCGGAAGCCGTTGGAGGTATTTGTCATACCCACCTGGACCGAGTCGTCAAACATGCCAAAGCCATTCTTCAGTGCATAGTCAAGCGCGGGCTGATCATAACAGTTATAAGGTGCGCCCGTGGGCAAATACACGATCCGCTCTCTGAGCATATCGTCACCCGCCAGCACGGTCGTATCGGGGAAATACTTTTTCCAAAGCTGCATATGATTGATTTTCATCTCAGTCGTAATGGGAGCACACTCGGTTTCCAGGCAATGCCCTTCTCCCCAAGATCCAAGTGAACCCACGTCCACAAACTCAACGGGATACTTGGACAAATGCTCAGCAGCGGCAGCGATGAAGTTTTCCAGTTTTTCCAGAAACACGGGATCATCATAATAAGCAAACCACTTACCCTTTTCATCCACCGCACCTTGCGCACCTGCATCGCGCACCCACAAAGGCGTGTTCTGATTTCCCGGGAAGGCCGCGCAGAAGCGAACTGCGATCCGCTTACCGTGAGCAGTCCATTCATCCGCTGCCTTGTCGATCACGGACCAATCGTAAACACCCTCCTGCTTTTCCACATCAGCCCAGCCAAGGCGGAAATATACGATATCACAGGGGAATGCATCCAGCAGGTCACCCGGGCGCAGTGTGTTGGCAAAAATATTCAGATTGTTGGAATGGTATGCAAAGTTCCAGCCCATGCCGGGATTGGTCAAAAGCGCCCCCGTATCCCCAAGCCTGATGCTTGCACTGCCGCTTTGCAGCGTGGCGGTAATGTCCATTTCACTCACCTCTGTTACTGTGTTGGTGCTGACCGCAACACCGCGAAAAGCAGCAGCGGCCTTTCGGTCATGATAAAATCCGATTGAGTTGATGTACATTGTGGCCCCTTTTTGCGACTGCGACCACGGCTCGATCATAATTGCACTCAATTCGCCCTTGAAATATTGGTCGATCTCGTCATCCGTACCGTTGCCAACCTTGTAGTTAAGAACCACAGTCTGCCACTCTTCTGTCCCCATATAGTAAAGCGTCTTGCCAAGCGACTGGCCGTCTGCCTCAAATTTACCCTGATGGGCAGAATAGAATTTGCCTGTATGCAGCGTATCCGTCACCTTGACGCGCAACGCAATATACGTATAGTCATCTGCGCAAACGTCCGAAACGTCCAGCACAAATGCGGCTCTGCCCTCACCGTTCGCCATGACAAACGCAACGCCGTCACCGATCGAATACCCCATTGAGGCATTGACCGTGGAATGGCAATCATCCAGCGTCTGCTCCTTGGTAAAATCGATCAGTGCGCCCGGATGCACGTAGTCATCCTCCGGAGCTGCAGTCGTATCCTCGCTCTGCTCACCTTGCTCGCTTTGCGATTCCTCCTGCTCTGACGGTTGCTCCAAAGATTCGGGGACCTCCCTGCACCCCGGCGCACTCAGCACAATGCCAAGCATCAGCAAAAGTGCGGTCAGACGTTTTATTTTCTTCATCAAATCATCACTCCTTCCATAGCCGAACGGAAGCCAAATCAAGCTGGTTTTTGCGTGCGGATTTCTCCGATTCCTGCATCTTTTCTCCCCGGACATAATACCTATATGCCCTGCGAGAAAAGCTTTTGGACTTGAAAAAATCTGCTGCGTCTAAACTGCTCACATCCGCCGGCGAATGCATTTTTGATAGATTTTGTGAAAGGGAACCGAAGCAAGATACCAATCTGGCGAGGTGAGCTTTTGCAAAAGATGCGAAAATGCATCGTCCTTTGGCAATTCGGTTCGGCTCCCGTGCGGCTACTCAGCCCCTGCTGGTCAGCGAGCTGCGAAACAACTCAGGTGAGATGCCGTAATATTTTTTAAAGCATCTGGAAAAATAATAAGAATCGGTATATCCGCACCGCGCGGCCACGTCCTTGATACGCTCATTGCTGGAAATGATCAGCTGTCGGGCAAGCTCCATGCGCAGCTCCGTCAAATATTCCAGCGGCGTTTTTCCAATGTCCTTTTCAAAGCAATAGCGCAAATGGTGCATGGTAATGCCGTATTGCTGCGCCTGTGCAGCGATCTCAAAGGTCTGATCTGTCAGATTCTCTCTGATCAGTTGGGTGAAATACCGTGTGTGTTGGCTCATTCCCGTTTCAGCGCAAAGGCTTTTGATATATTCAAAGATCGAAAACGCAATGCTGTTGGACAAGCTGATATAATTGTGTTTTTTCTCTGTAAATACGCTATGCAACGTTTGCGCCAGGCGGATCAGATTGCCTGAGCTATCATGTGCGACGATCACGTCAAGCCCCGAATACAGTGCGGGAAAATAAATATGATAATCGCAATACGAGGCATCAGCCGTTTCACGATGCATGCGGTTGGGCGGAATGGCAATCGCCGTCCCCGGTGAAAAGGTATAGGAAAACTCACCCACAAAGCCGGTACCGCTGCCTTGATAATACACAACCATCTCCCAAAAGGGATGCAAATGGTCCTCTACACCGCAAAAGCTTTCCAGTCCAAGCGTTTCGGGAGAATTTTTTCCGATGTAAATAATATTATTGGGATTTGAGCTGTCGGATCTTTTCATGATACATTCCTCCAGTTTCTGATTTCATTATACCGCAGTCCGCAGCAAATGAAAATGGACTGCGCGGTGGACATGATGGACAAATGGTACATTCTCACAAGAAAAGACTTTTTGCGCAGTTCCGTTTCCCCATCGCCATTTTTGCGCCCATTGTCCAAGTCGCACCAAGTCGATCGCGTGTTTTTGTGAACATGTTACAAATCGCTCATACGTATCTTGGGCAAAAAGAGCAGAGTTCATTCCGGGTAAATGACCGGATTTTATGAAAGGGAGTTTTCCATGCCTGTCAAACAAAAAAAGGCGTATTTATCCCGATGGATAAATACGCCTTGAAGGATATATGCTCACTCGCCCTGCTGATCAATCACCTCATCAAAAGCTTCGTTGATCTTTTTGATAGATTTCTTGACGGATGCTTCATTTCTTCTGAGCATGGAGTTGACCGTATTGGTGCCGGACGCATGAATGGCGCGCACGTTCGCGCTGCCGAAGGAGAAGGATACGCTGAACAAATTGACAGGATCGATCGCAACACTGTGTACGATGCGGTCAAGCATGTCAACCGACTGGGGATCCTTGACATATTTGCTGGTCAGTGCAACCTCGTAGTAAGCAGGCTTGACTCGGTTGTAGCTTTCGGACGCATACGCCTCCAGGAAAATGCCCAGATCATCGATCTGATCATAGCAGGTAGAGGGAACACCGTACAAAATGACCTCCACCTGTACGTGAGTTCTGTAATCCTGCGACTCGGTCAGCTTGGGGACGGGCAAAATACCGTAATCATTGGTCATGTTACGGATGGTGGGATCCTCTACCGCGATCAGACGGTAGGTGATCATGGCTGCCTCATCCTGTGCAAATTTAACCAGCACGTCCGCGTCTCCCGCATTGGTGGTGGCGGTAAACGAGCCGGAGCTATTGAGCAGTCGAAGCACCGCATCCAGCGAATTGGATACGCGTTCTCCGTCGATCTCATAAGTATAAACGTTATCTGCATCCTTTTTGAGTATGCAGATGTCCGAGCCTTCCCAGAAGCCGTCCATCATGGAGCTGGTCGGACCGATACGTGCGCAGAAGCCGTACAAATCAGCACCGTCTCTGCTGCCGCTGCCGTTCAGATCCTGATAAAACCTCTCGGCAATGCTTGTCATGTAGTCGATGGTCCACTCACCGTTTTCCACGACCTCGTAAAGCTCCTCTCCCATGCCCTCGTCCTCCAGCAGACGCTTATTGAACATGGTCACAAACATATAGCGGTAATAGGACAGGGACATCGGGCCTGTCACGAAAAACTGCGAATCTCTGTAAGAAAGCGCATCGTTAAAGCCCCGGGACCAATAATTCTTATCATAATCAATGTACGCAGTCGTGCGCAGGTCAGTCATGCGCCCCTGCATCGCCAGCGTCATGGACGTATAAGACGCATTCGCCACAATGTTATAGTCGGTACCGCCGGCAATGACCATATTGGACACCGCGTCCACCACCTCACCGGCAATGCTTCCCGGCTCGGGCAGGTGCTGAATGACCTCTATATGACATTTCAAGCGTTCCTCAAGCGCAAGGTTTCTGTTATATACAGCATCGTTGATGGGATCAGAGTCCATCTCCTCCACGTACACCTCGCTCTGATTCACAGACTCAACGCGAGAGATGATTGTGATATCACGGCCTCCGAGATCCACCTCGCCAAGATCATCCACATCGTTATTCTCTACGGTTTCTTCGCTCTTCGCCTCTGTTGAGAGTACTTCCTCCTCGGAATTCCCCTCTGCACAAGAAGCAAACAGCACAGGCAACAGCATCGTAATTGCCAACAATAATATGAGTGCTTTTTTCATGTATACCTCCGGTTTTACTGCTTTGACGGACAAATGTCTTACCATTATTATAGTATAAAGCCCTTGATATGTCAAGTGTTTTTCCCGAATTCCGTGCTGGCGCGACAGCAGATGGCAAAATTCACAATATTTTTTTGATAATTTTTCAATATTTATTTTAAAAATACTCTGTACAAACGATATGTTTCGTGATATAATTGTGATGTTAATCTTTCCGCAAAGGAGCTTTTTATATGAAACTTGTTTACAAGGGTAAAACAAAAGACGTTTACGCACTTGACAACGGCAATGTGATGCTCAAATTCAAGGACGACTGTACCGGCAAGGACGGCGTGTTTGATCCGGGCGAGAACAGCGTTGGTCTGACCATTGACGGCATCGGCAAGGCAAACCTGATCTCCTCTATCCACTATTTCGAGCTGTGCAAAAAGGCAGGCATTAAGACGCACTATGTCAGCGCAGACGTAGAAAATGCGACCATGGAAGTGCTTCCTGCGGAATGCTTTGGTAAGCCTCAGGGCGGTGGCGGCCTGGAGGTCATCTGCCGTCTGGTTGCAACCGGCAGCTTTGTCCGCAGATACGGCGAGTACATCAAGAACGGCACTCCCCTGCCCGGCGGCTACGTGGAATGCACCTTCAAGAACGATGCAAAGGGCGATCCGCTGGTTACCGGCGAAGGTCTGGTGGCGCTTGGCATTATGACCGCTGAGATGTTTGAGTCCCTCAAGGCGCAGACCTTGGCAATTACCAAGATTGTTGCAGACGATCTTAAGAGTATCGGCCTTGATCTGTGGGACATCAAGTTTGAGTTTGGTTACCACAACGGTGAAGTCGTGCTGATCGACGAGATCGCTTCCGGCAACATGCGCGTCTACAAGGGTGACACCATTGTTGAACCCACCGCGCTGACCGAGATGATCAATAACAGATAAGAGAAAAGTGAAGCCTGCATCCGCACGGATGCAGGCTTTTTTCACGGATCATATTCTTCAAGCTCACCGTTGATCTTCAAGGCCTTGAGCCGCTTTTCGATCAGCTCGGCAGAGCCCTTGCTCACAGGGAACGTATACATATCTCCTTGCACAACAAGGTGTACCGCGTACTTTCCTTCCGAATATTCCAGACTCAGGTCGTCCACGGTATCGGTATTATAGGTATAGATACGGAATTTGAACACGCGCACCTTTCCCTTTTGATAGATCGCGACACCGCGGCACACAATGGCATACAGCCCAAGCAAAAGCACTGCCCCGCATGCAACAAGTGCCAATATCATCAGCCCCCGATGCTCGGAAAGATTGAACAATACAAACAGCAAAGCCATCACCTCGCCCCCGATCAGCAAGCACAAAGCCGCGGTTGCCCACACAACGTCGTACAAATGCACAAAGGTTCTGGGGTTGATCTCCTTGAAATAGATTACGGTGGGATATACGACTGCAACCGCAAGAACAATGATCAGCCAATAAAACGGATCTTTGTACAGCGCAAGCGTTGCTGTAAGCGCGGCAGGATCGTCCAAGAGGAAAAACTCAAGTATATGGTACAGCGGTGCAAGTGCGCCTCCGATTACCATATACAGCGCCGCGCGCCCCACGTGCCGCCAAAGGCTTTTTTTCATTCATCATCCTCCTGCACGTTGATTGCACGCCCTTTGCCGATCTGACTGAGCAGCAGCTCACGGGCAGCAGGCAGTTGAATTTTGAATTCCCGATTCATCCAATACAGCATCAGCGCAATCGCAACGGCTACCGCCGCAAACACCTCGACGTGCCCGAAAAACAGCATTTGATTGATACGCCAATACACGTCGATCGGCACTCTGAGCGTAATAAATACCCACTCAGCTACAATAATTGCTCTGCCAACGATCAACGCATACGGCATCACAAAGCCCAGTATTGCAAGAATGGGGCGAAAATCCTTGACCATGATTCCCGTCCAGAACTTATCCGGCCTGTGGTATACGATCTGTGAGCAATACCTTGTCAGCTTGACTTCCTTGGTATAAATCGTCTTATACCGAAAGGTTTCAAAGCCAAACAATACGACCAATAACGCAAGTCCCAGCAAATTGGCCACAATCAACGCACCCCAACCAAGCCCCAGCCTTGCCACCAAGGGATTGCCCTCCATGGACAGATCGGGCGTATTATAATAGGTCAGCGCACCGTCAGCAAGTGCCAACAGCAGATATACGCTCATCAAGATCCAAAATTTCGCTTTTTTCATATTTGCAGCCTTCTTTCTTTTTGTCCTTCACCTATATAGACGCTTTTTTTGAGCAAAAAGTATCACCTTTTTGAAAATTTTTCAAAAAATCCCCGAAAATTTTTTCGGGGATTGATTTTTGTTTCTTATCTGCGCAGCATGATCTCAATAATTTCTCTGTCGGTATCCTTCATGCCGTCACGGGCCACGTTGCTGACGTTGTCAATGGTATTCTCCACGCCCTTGGTCACGATGCCGTCACCGCCCACAAACTGCTTGCCCTGCATATACATGTGCATGCCCAAAAGCCCCGCCTCGACGCTTGACGCGATCTTGGCAGCGCAGCTTGCCTTTGCGCCATCGCAAATGACGCCCGAATTGATGGCAAGGCCGTTGACCACAGTATGCGCGATCTCGCGATATTTGCCACCGTGCAGATACATCACGCCTGCAGCCGCGCCGCAGCCTGCGCTGGTTGCACCGCAATACGCGGACAGCGCACCGATGCCTGTTTTCAGGCGAATGGTGGTCAGATTGGCCACGACCAGCGCACGCAGCATCTGCTCATGTGACACGCCCATTTCCTTTGCGTACACGATGACGGGCAAAGAGGTGGTCATACCCTGGTTGCCGCTGCCCGAATTGATGACCACAGGCAGCTCGCATCCGTTCATACGCGCATCCGAGCCTGCGGCAGCCCATGCCTTAGCCTTATTGGCCACGCCATCACCGTAGGCGGCCAACAGCACCTTGCCGATCTCGGATCCGTAATGCCCCGAAAGCCCCTCTCTTGCGATGGCGGTATTATACTCGATCTGTCGCTCCAGCACCTCGGAAACGTCTGCAAGGTCAACCGCGTCAGCAAATTCCACGATCTGCTCGATGTTCAAAAGCTCATAATGCGACTCCTCACGCTCCACCCTCTCGGGCTTTGCCGCATACAGCACCTCCCCGTTGCGGACAACGCTTTCCACGTGCGTGTGCTTGTTGGTCAGCAGCACGCTTGCCTGATCCGTACCGGAAAATACCGTCACACCGATCGAGAACACGCAATTTCCGTCCGCACGCACGACCTCGATGGGTGTTGCCTGACGGTACGCGCTGATCTGCTCGATCTCCTTTTCGGTCACGTGCGAAATGACCTCCAGCTCGGCATACGGATCACCCGCCACAATGCCTGCGGCAGCCGCCGCCTCAATTCCCTTGAGATTGCCCGTGTGCGGAATGAATACGCTCTTGACGTTCTTGATCACATTTCCGCTGACGTCAATGCGCACACGCTCGGGCATAGCCTTCAATGCCGCTTTTGCAATCGCAGACGCATACGCAATGGCGATCGGCTCGGTACAGCCCATCGCAGGAATCAGTTCCTTATGTAAAATGGCACAATAGGCGCGATAAATGTGGTTTTCCATAAATCTTTCTCCCTTAAATTCCTCTGAATCCCTTGCCGATGATCTCGCTGCTGTTGGACACGATCACAAACGCACCGGGATCGATCTGCTTGACGATCTTTTTCAGCTTTGCCCCCTCAATACGACGGCAGACAGTCAGCAACACGGTTCTTTCCTCTCCCGTATAGCCACCCACACCTTGAATTTTGGTAAAGCTGTGGTGAATACTCTCGGTAATGTAGCTGCTGATCTCTTCGGACTTGCTTGTGATGATCGTGAAATACTTTGAAGTATTCATGTTCTCGATCACACCGTCCACCAAAAACGCCTTGGCGAAAAGGCCCAGCAGAGAGAACAGTCCCGTTTGCACGCCAAACACCCAGAATGCACTCACGGCAATGACAAAATCGGTTGCCAACAGCGCCTTTCCGATATCCAGACTTGTATATTTCTTCAGGATCAGCGCCACGATATCCGTGCCTCCCGAGGAGGATTCTGTAAAGAACAGCATCGCAGAGCCGATGGCGGTCAGCAGGATCGCATAGACCAGCTCCAAAAACGGCTGATCGGTAAAGGGCGCAGGCATAGGCCATACATGCTCCAGAACAAACGTGCCGAGCGAAAACAGCAGGCTGCAATACACGGTCTTGACCGAAAAGCCCTTGCCAAGGAAAATAAATCCCACGATCAGCAGCAGCACGTTGATCACGGTCAGAATATTGGCAGATGTAAAATACTGCGCAAGCTCGGGCAAATATTGCCCCACCGCACCCGATAAGACCACGGCAATACCGCTGACACCGCCTGTGGAAAATCCGTTCGGAATCTTGAAAAAGTACACGCCGACCGTGGTCAGCAGTATACCAAGATTCATGATCGCAAAATTTTTGAGCTTATGCTTCATAAAGACCTCTTTTGTCATAATTCTACAACAAGTATATAATGACGCGTCCGAAATGTCAAGAGGTGTTGCAAAAAATCAGTAAAATAAGGGCTGAACCTTGCGGTTCAGCCCTTGTGATTTTGATTTGGATTACTCTGCGTCAGAGTTCTCAGCGGGTGCTTCAGCGGGTGCCTCAGCAGGAGCCTCAGCGGGAGCCTCAACGGGTTCCTCAACGGGAGCCTCAGCGGGTTCCTCAACAGGTGCTTCAAGCTTCACCTTCTTCGCTTCGGTTACGCCCTGTGCATCGGGAGCCATGGGCTGCAGCTTGATTGCGTGACCGCCGGTCAGAGTGATCATCTTGATTGCCTGCAGCGAGAAGCCGTTAGCCTCAACGATCAGTGCCTTATCCAGATCACCGTCTGCCAGGATCTTGACTCTCTTACTGTCGTTGCTGATCAGCTTCTTTTCCTTCAGGGACACGATGTCAACCTTGTCGCCTGCAGCGTAGTGAACGTTCAGAGTACCTACGTTGACAGCATCCATCTTACCGGTTGCGGTAGATGCGATCAGCTCAACAGCGTTGACTGCCTGTGCGTCGGTCATCAGCGTATCCGCTTCCTTTGCATCCACGTGCTCAACGATGTGAATTTCCTCAACGGGAGCAACAGGTGCAACGACCTCTTCAACCTTCTCCTCTGCTTCAGGCTCGGAAGCGGGTTCTTCCTCTTCTGCGGGGCCCTTCGGGAAGATCTTATGAGCATACAGGATGTATACCAGAATCAGAACTGCAACGAATACCAGCAGGATGATCAGGAAGATCCACCAGCCGTTCTTGTTCTTTTTACCGCCTACAGGCTCGGTATCGGACTCAGAATCGCTGCTTGCGTCGGGATCGGTGGTTTCGTCACCGCCGGGAACTGTACCGGGATCGGTATCGGAGCCGGTGCCGGGTTCGGTATCGGAGCCTGTACCGGGATCGGTGTCAGTATCGGTATCGGTATCCGTGTCGGTATCAGTGTCCGTATCAGTATCGGTGTCAGTATCCGTGTCGGTATCGGTATCCGTATCGGTGTCCGTATCAGTATCCGTGTCGGTGTCGGTGTCGGTATCTGTATCGGTGTCCGTGTCGGTGTCGGTGTCGGTATCTGTATCGGTGTCGGTATCTGTATCGGTATCGGTATCCGTATCAGTATCGGTGTCCGTGTCGGTATCGGTATCGGTATCTGTATCCGTGTCAGTGTCGGTATCAGTACCTTCACCGCCGCCGGGGAGCTTCTGTCCGCATACGCAGTTACCGAATTCGTCAAATACGTGTTCATTGGGACCTTCCACGTAACCGCAATCTGCGCAGGTACGGGAGTGGTGAGTGTCGGTGCATTCATATGCGCCGTAGTTATGCGCTACCTGACGCTGAACCTCATAGAAGTCGTAGTCATCGTTGTGGTTAGCGAACTGAGCAACGGGATCAACAAAGTTTCTGGAACCGTATCTCCAGAAGCTGATGTAGTGACCGTTCGCATCGCTTGCGGGCAGTGCGGAGAACGCGGGAACATCGGTCAAGGTCTGGCCCAGATCCACGTCGATCTCATAGGTCTTGAGAAGCGCATTATTTACGTCATAGAAGTTTACGGTAAATACGTGCTGTACATAGCTTACTGCATAGTAGGAGAAGTGGCTTGTAGTAAAGGTCAGCGTCTCCTGATTCTTGATCTTATCAAGCATGGTTTCAACCGAAGCACCAACGTAATCAAGCGTTGCGTGATACTTGGAGGAATCCTTCTCGAAAGGAACGGTCACGGTTGCCTTACCGCCATTGAGTGCGGAGCCTACCAGATCAAAGCTGTAAACAACGTCGTAATCAAGGTAGTCGGCGACGTCGGAGGGCCAGTCGTATTCCTGACCGAGCAGAACGGATACCGTCAGGTCAACGTCCTCTTGGGTGGCGTTTGCGAGAATATTGCGCAGTGCTGCATTATCCAGCACAATGGCTACGTCGTGTGCGCCGGGTCTGTCGTCACCGGTAACCACAGCAGTTACGAAGAAGGTCTCATCTACTGCTGCCAGCTCCAGAAGGACGGAGATGGACGAGGTTGCGGTCAGACGCTGGCCAATCGGCTGATAGCCGCCCATGGGCAAAGTATAACCGCCCTGCGCATTGGGAATCAAAACTACGTCGTGCGCAGTCTTGGAGAAGGTTGCATCGTACACAGCATGCGAGGTTGCAGCTGTAACGCTGCCGCCGGTTGCTCTGTTGCTCCAGCCTGCAAATGCGTAACGGTACTGGTAGTCAAGAGTCTTGGAAGGCGCGGTTACTGTGGGAGTTGTGCCGTAATCAACTACCATCTCCTTGTACAGAACACCCTCAACATAGAACTTGATGGTTGCAGTATACTCAGCAACGTAAGTTGCGTTACCGGTTACTGCGGGGAGAGTCATGCCGTAGCCCTTCCAGCCCTTGAAATCAAGGTTTGCCAGGGTTGCGTCATAAGAAGGAATCTCGCCGTATGCATATTCCTTGGAAACCAGATTGCCAAGGATATCAAAGATGACGGTGTAGGTTCTTTCGGTCTCTGCATATACAGCGGTATAGGTTGCATCACCCAATGCCACGGGCAGAGCGCCTTCGTAAACGTTGCCGTCCGCATCCATCCAACCCTTGAAGGTGTAATGTGCGGTATTGGAGCTGCCCTTTACGGGAGTATCACCCACATAAGTGGGAATGGTGCCGTGCGCGAAGAGGTTGCTGTACAGAACAGTACCGTCCTCGTCCACAAAGGTAATGGTATACTCATGTGCTACGTACTTTGCATACGCAACGGTATCCTTACCGGGCATGGTGGTCAGCTGGTTGCCTTCTTCATCCACCCACATGAAATCGTAGCCGTCCTTGGAGAAATCGGTGCCGTAGAGCACGATCTCTGCGTCGTAAGGCAGGAAGCCCTCGAACAGCACTTCGCCGTTCTCATCGACGTAAGTGATGGCATACAGGTCTGCTACGTGAATATTCAGAGAAAGATCGGAAGTGATATCGCGCGTGGGAACGTAATCGCCAAGCACGATGGTTCTGCCGTAAACGGTGATGTCGACTTTATCAAGCACAGCCTTGAGCCATGCACCGGGATTGTAGGTCATGCTGATAGCATAGCTGAATTCGCCCTCACCGTCGTATTGGTCGGTCAGCTTTGTATCATAGAACTTATCGGGAATTCTGTTGAATACCAGGTCGATCAGACGATCTGCATACTTGTAAGCAGTCTTTGCCTTTGCGGAATCGGGAATGCGATCCTGGAATTTGCCGAATGCCTCGATCATGCGCTCAACGATATCTTGTGCGCGTGCGGGGCTTACGCTAAACTTGTTGGCAACACGGGTAACAGCCTCCTGCAGACGTGCGTTGTATGCAAGGCCGTCAACATCCTTATACTGCGTCAGAGCGACCAGATCCTCATAGGATACCATCTGCATCAGATTGTAGATGGAGCGGACGGTCACGGAAGCCTCTGCACCGGTAACGGACTCGGGAAGCTTTTCGATGATAATGCTGCCATACTCCTTGGCAAGCTCAAAAGCGGGACGGAAGGACTCAAGTCTTTCGAGCAGAGCCTGTTCCTTATCGGTTGCTGCAGAAACGTCATCCAGAAGACGGTCAACAACCTTGATAAACTGGTCGTATTCGAGCAGATCGAACAGCTCCAGCAGTTCACCGACCGTTGCGCATTCGGCAATGCCCTCTACGATGGTCTTCTTGGTCTCCTCGGAAACAGAAGCATCGTTCAGAGCCTCGGTCAGCATAGAGGTAAACGCTGCAGGAACAAAGATCTCAACGTGCATATCACCGTTGGAGTCGATCACGTAATCAACGGCAGACATCACAGCCTTAGCAGCCTTGCGGATCAGATCCAGGTTGCCCTTCAGACCGATCTGCAGGTCAAAGTCGTAGTCCTGCTTGCCGTTTGCGCCGAGCGTGATGGTATAAGAGGTAACGATACCGTCATCGCCCATTTCAATCACATCCGTGGGAGTCACGGGGTTAGACAGCAGTGCCTGCTTGATGCCGGAGGCCGAAACGATCTCGCCATAGTTGCCTGCCTGAACCGTGTTCAGCAGATCAAGCAGCTGGCTTGCACCGTAGCCGTCAATGCCTACGACCTCATAGCCGTTTACGTCAACGGTGTTGGTTTTGCTGTTATATACGTGCAGTGCGGTGGACTTCAGGAACTCGATCGCAGCGCTCTTATATGCGCTCATTGTATCGGCTGCTCTGACGTCACCCAGAATGTCACGCAGGATATCATCGTAATTACTTGCGGTAACGTTGATGTAGAGAGTTGCCACACCGTTTGCATAGGTCATCTCGTACTCACCGTAATTGACGGGCAAACTGTTGATATCGGAAACGATCTCTTCAACGATGTCCACGGTACGGCCTGTAATAGTGATATCCTTATCGGGCATCAGCACGTAGGTCATATTCCAGGAAGCATACTGTCCTGCACTTGCGGTTGTATCCTTGGGCAGTTTGATCAGCTGCTTGTAGGTGTAGGTCTGCTCTGCAACCTGATTGCCGTCCAGCTTCCAGGTCACGGTGTAAGTGGGCTCAATATATTCTTCGCCTCTCTCCGCAGCCTCTGCCTTTTCCTGCTCAACGTTCTGCTGATGCTGAACAGAATCCATCAGATCGTCCACGGATGCACCGTTCTGTACAGCGTCCATGACATTGTCAATGCTGCCAAAGTAGTCCTCAACCACCTTACCGCTGGTCAGAATGTCAGCCCAGCCCTTGGAAACGGCGGTCTTGTCATACTGTGCGGTCCAGACATTGTCTTCGACATTCCATCCCTTGAAGGTATAAGAGAAGTTATTGTCGGTGGCCTTATCGGTATTGATGCCGGCAGCGGTCACGTCCTGCTCACTTGCGAAGGTCTTGGTAACAGTACCGTTACCGGTCACAAAGGAAACGGTATAGCCATCTGCGATGGGATTCTTCTCGGTCATGGAGAAGACAGCCACGTAGGTAGCGTTTGCCTTTGCGGGAACGACAACGGGAGACCAACCCTCAAAGGTATAGACGTAGTCATTGTCCTCGTATCCTGCGGGATCAGCGGGCTTGACGGGTGTCGCACCGTACTTCACATTCTCGGATACGTGTACGACCTCGCCATTTACCATCCATGTGATGGTAAATTCTTCCGTAAACACGTTATCAATCACGGAATTCATGTTGTCCAGCGTGTCTCCGTCGGCGCTGTTGCCACCGAGGTGCTTATCCGCGGACTCCTTAAAGCTTGCGTCGCTTTCATACTTCTCATTGACATACTCTTTCATCAAGTCAGCAGCATTGTCCTTATCCTTAACGCTGTTGTACTTTTCGAGCATGCTCATGAGGAAGTTCAGATCACTGCCGGACAGCTGAGTGCTGCCTGCATTGTCTGCAGCGAACGCAGGAACGGTGATTACAGATGCGAGCATTGCCAGACACAGCAACGCAACAAGCATTCTGCAACCAAGTTTTGCGATTTGCTTCATTGGTTCATCCTCCGAAAAAAGATTTTTAAGACTCGGGATATATCAACCCCTATCGGCATTGCCGATTTGGGCGCCTTAACATTATATTATATTGTAGAGCGATCTCATGCCCAAAATGAGCATAGTATGCCCACTCCCCAATATTATGTGAATTATAGCACAATCTTTCAGATTTGTCAATAACCATCGGCTTTTCCGCGATTTTTTGTACATGCACGCGAATTCGGATGCAATTATGGAAATTTTGTCCGTTTATTTCGAGAATTTGCACAAAATGTAAACGAGATCGCTTGAATTTTCGGTGTTTTTTTGCGTTTTTAACGTGCTTTTTGCCGGCGCGCAGAATGTTACAAATGCATCATTTTTGTTCGTTCATAAATTATTTACATTTTTCGACAGCATTTTTTTGCAAAAGAAGACAAAAAAGCCCGTGCATCCGATCGGGATGCACGGGCAAGTGTGCGTTTATTCAGGATCTGCCGATCCTATTTTGAGAAAGGAATCAGTCCTTCTTCTTAGCTACAACGCATGCGCCCAGAGCAAGTACTGCTACGATTGCGCCTGCACCGATCACGGAGCCGCAGCCGCCGGACTTTTCAGCCTCGGTGGTGGCTTCGCCGTCATCTGCGGGAGCAGTGGTAACAGCGTCAGTCTTAGCGTCGGTTTCGGGAGCCTTGGTTTCTTCAGCGGTGGTAGCCTCGGTCTCGGGCTCAGTCTCTTCCTCGGTGGTAGCAACGGTCACAGAGCCCATGCCGCTCAGCTTCAGAACCATACCTGCGTTCTCGGGATACCAGCCGTGTTCATCACCTGCCAGAGAGCCCAGAGCAGCGGAGGTGCCCCATGCACCCTTGATGCCTGCATCGGAGCCGTCCTCGTTGGTGTCGTGGTCAAGGTAGCAAACCAGCATGTTCAGGCTGACGTCATCGGAGCCTTCCCAAGCGGGAACCTCAATATCGGAGCCGGTCAGCTTTTCGGAAATATCGTTGTACAGAGTCTGCCAGGAAATAGCGAACTCAGCAAACCAGCCGGAGCCGTCCTCTGCCTTCTTGGTAGCGCCCTTAACGTGGCCGTCTCTCCATTCCTCCTCGTCGTCGGAAGCCATGGTGTAGTCGGTGGTTGAAGCCTTATCATCAGCGATGCACTGAACGGTCATATCAACGGTGCCGTCCTCCTGCAGACCGAAGGAGTAGAATACTGCTCTTTCGAAAACCTCGGTGTCTGCTGCCCAGCCGTTGAAGTCGAGCTGGATCTGGAAAGCGTCCTTGTTGTACAGGTTGTCGTCGGAATACTGAACGTCATCATCATTGATCTTGAACGCGATGTACAAGAATTCAGCATCAGCGCTGAACCAGAGGTTGATGGACCAGTCCTCATCTACTTCGCCAACCCAAGCGTCCAGGTTGTACTTGTCGATGTCGTATCTCTTGAACATGTCAGGGTAAGCCTGCCAGTCAGAAACGTCGCCATCGAGGGTGATGTAGTTAGCAAGGTCTTCCTTGTACTCAGCCGTTACTTCACCGAATGCTTCCCACTCGGATTCGTCAACTGCAGCATTTGCAGTCAGAGCGCACAGAGAAGCCAGCATAGCTGCTACTACGAGCATTGCAAAAAACTTCTTCATAAAAGTTTTCCTCCATATAAAATTTTTTGTATAACCGCTCAAAGCGGTAGATTACCTATCTATGCTACAGGAATTTTATGAGCGCATTATGGACTGAATGTTAACTGTTTGTAACCTTGGGGCATTTTTTTGTAAGTACAAGTGTACTTCACCAAACCGCAAGTTGTATTTTTGTATATTTTGCCCATCAGCGTTCAAACACCAGTTGAAGCGCCGACGCACAGGCTGCGGATTCGTCCAGAGAAAACAGCTCGTAAAGCGGGATCAGATCCTCATAGCCGTCGCGCATGAAACGATTTTTGAAGGGTGTCGGATCGGCCGCTTTTCCGAGCATGACGTCACCGTACATCAGTACACAGCCGCCTTCTCCAACCGCGGGCTGCTCCTTTTGCACGTGCAGCTCCTCGCACACCTCCACGCAGCCGTTCTCGTCGGGCGTAAAGCGGCAAAGTCCCTTACCGGGAATATAGATTTCCAGCTCAATGCCATCCCACTCTCCGCTGACAGTATATGTAGCGCGGCAGGCACGGGGATACTCGGTTTTGCAAGAAATGCGAATGCTTTTGCCCAAAACGGTCAGGTTTGCCTCGGATTCGGTCATATACGGCACGACAACCGTGTTTTCCTTGATCATATACGCGTAGCGCGCACACGCAAAAAGGCCTTCACCGCCGCGCATCGAGCAGCACCACCACGCCTCAAAGCCGTGTGTACGCAGCACGCCGTCCGTCGCGCAGGTATCACAGCCAAAGCCGCCGTTGCTTCTCTGCGTACGCAGCATCCCGTTGTACAAAATGCGATTTACCACGGGCAGATAGCGCTCCTCTCCCGTTGCCGCATACAGCTGCATGGCAACCATAAAGGAATCTACCACCGCGCAGGGCTCGGTCCATTCCGGACGGGCGAACCAGTTCTGATTTTCATAATTGACCGTCATGCCATGCGCAAGGTACAAGTCGAAAATGCGCTTGGCTGCATCCAGATATCTTTCCTTACCCGTTGCCTCGTACATGCGCAGGATGCCTCGCGTAGCAGTCAGCGTTGCGTGCGTTTGCAGTTTCATGCCTACGGGATCAAGAGCAAGAAACTGATCGATCATCTCGTCAAGCATCTCACCAAGCTGCTGCTTGAGAGGAGAATCCGGATAAACACAGTACGCATGGGAAAGGCCGTCCAGCGGAATATACGCGCAGCCTGTATCGGTAGACAGGTGCCAGTTGCCGCTGGTAGCAAATACGTGTCCCGATTCTGCACCGCCGCCCGTGCGAAGCGCAGGATCTGTGGGGTATTCGCGATAAGTCCGGTGCAGCGGCAAGAACAGATTCCTGACCGCGCCCTCGATCAGAAATAGCGTGACGTCCAGCTTCCGATATTCGTAATACGCGCACAACGCACGCAACAGCCAGCCGTGTCCCGAAAGCTGCTGCTCGTCCGCCTGCGGATGCGGCAGCTTTCGACCGAGAAAGCCGTTGCCGTTCAAGGCCCTTGCCAGCTGCTCCATGGCGGCATCCAGCGCTGCCGGCTCGCGGCCGGTCGCCATGGCGGTCAAGGTCTGCGAAAGCATGGCTCTGCCCTCCCAGTCGCCCGGCCAGGTATCGATAGACTGGCTTTGGAACACCAGCGGAGGCAGGTACATATCCGATTCAAGACGCGCGATCTGACGCGAAAGCCGATTTGCAAGGTCACCTTTCTGGCGCACCTGATCGGCATCAGCGAATTGTAATACCGTGTGTTTCATGGAAATTCTCCTTAACGATTTGTTGTATTATTAATGGTCTTGTTAATTTTCCTGCCGATTTTCGAGGTTATTCGGTCAGTATTCTGACAATATCCGCAGGTTTTGCGGCGATATGCGTCGCTCCCGCGCGCTCCAGCTCCTCGCGGCTGCCGTAACCAAACAGCACGCCAACGGTGTCCATTCCGTGCGCCTTACCGCCCAGCACGTCATGCTCGCGATCCCCGATCATGACACAATCCTTCACGTCGGGATTGCCCAAAAGCATCAGCGCACGCTCGATAACCTCTGCCTTTTTGGTGCGCGTGCCGTCCATTTCGCTGCCCGCAACTGCCGTAAAACAGCCGTCCAGATCAAAATGCTCCAGGATCTGCTTGGCATAAAACTCGGGCTTGGAGGTGGCAAGACAGATCACGATGCCGCGCTCCCGCAGAGCAGTAAGGGCTTCACGAATGCCGTCGTAAACCAGATTCTCAAAGATCCCCTTGGCAGCATAGTACTCGCGGTAGCAGTCCACCGCCTTCATGGCATCGGGGCGCGAAAAGCCGTAATACACCTCAAAGGACTCGTGCAAGGGAGGGCCGATGAAGCAGAAAAGCTCCTGCCTGTTCTGTACGTCAATGCCGAATTTCGAAAGCGCGTACTGCACCGAGCGCGTAATACCCTCGCCCGGATCGGTCAGCGTGCCGTCAAGGTCAAAAAGCGCGTACTTGTACCTGCTCATACCGTCACCTCTTGCGCGCGGCGCCATTCGATGAACTCCTCGTACGTACCCGGGCGATCCACCCAGGTGCCGTCCTCGCGGATCTCTATGATGCGGTTGGCCACGGTATTGACCATTTCATAGTCGTGAGAACTAAACAATATGTTGCTTTTGAAATCATTGAGGCCATCGTTGACTGCGGAGATCGACTCCAGATCGAGGTGGTCGGTAGGCTGATCCACCACAAGGAAGTTGGAACCGAACATCATCATGCGCGAGAACATGCACCTTGCCTTCTCACCGCCCGACAAGACCTCCACGCTCTTATAGACGCTGTCGCCCGAGAACAGCATGCGCCCCAAAAAGCCGCGCAGATAGCTCTCGGTCTGATCCTTGGAATACTGACGCATCCAGTCCAGAATATTTTCCTTGTGTCCGTTGAAATATGCGCTGTTATCGTGGGGATAATACGAGGTAGAGATGCTCACGCCCCACTTGTAGCTGCCGCTGTCTGCCTCATCCTCCTCCATCAGCACGCGGAACAGCGCGGTGATGGCCATCTCGTTGCCCACAAACGCGATCTTGTCCCCCTTGCCGACCATAAAGGAAAGATTCTTGAACATGACCTTGCCGCCCTGCGACTTGGTCAGCTCCTTGACCGTCAAAATATCCTTACCCGGCTCTCTGTCCATGGAAAAGCCGATAAAGGGATAGCGGCGCGAGGACACGGGCAGCTCGTACACAGTCAGCTTGTCGAGCAGCTTGCGGCGCGAGGTTGCCTGACGGGATTTGGATTTGTTTGCCGAGAAGCGCGAGATAAAGGCCTGCAGCTCTGCGATCTTTTCCTCGGCCTTCTTATTCTGATTCTTGATCATGCGCTGCATGAGCTGCGAGGATTCGTACCAGAATTCGTAGTTGCCCACGAACATGCGGATCGCCCCGTAGTCGATGTCCACGATGTTGGTGCAGACGTCGTTGAGAAAGTGACGGTCGTGCGAAACCACCAGCACCGTGCCGAAATAGTCGGCAAGAAAATCCTCCAGCCACGCCACCGCATCCAGATCAAGGCCGTTGGTCGGCTCGTCCAGGAGAATGATGTCGGGATTGCCGAACAGCGCCTGCGCCAAAAGGATCTTGATCTTGTCCTTTTCGTTCATATCCGCCATGCTCTCCCACATGCAGGACTCGTCAAGGCCCAATCCCTGCAGCAGCTTGGAGGCATCGGATTCGCTCTCCCAGCCGCCAAGCTCGGCATACTCGGCCTCCAGCTCGGAGGCACGCACACCGTCCTCATCCGAGAAATCCTCCTTCTCGTATATAGCGTCCTTTTCCTTCCATACGTCGTAAAGACGCCTGTTGCCCATGATGACCGTATCCAGCACGGTGTATTCGTCAAAGGCAAAGTGGTCTTGCCCCAGCACCGACATACGCGCGTCGCTCGGGATGCTGATCTCACCGTGCGTTGGCTCAAGCGTACCGCAAAGCAGCTTCAAAAAGGTGGATTTCCCCGCGCCGTTTGCACCGATGACGCCATAGCAGTTTCCGGGTGTGAATTTCAGATTGACGTCCTTGAACAGCACCTGTCCGCCAAACTGAAAAGAAAGATTTGTTACCGTAATCATTGTGTTCCTCATTTCCGTTTGTTCATATTCTGTTTTATTATACCAAATAACACGCCCTCGGTCAAGGGCTGAAAGGACGAATTATGAAAAACTCCGTGCGCCGCCCGATCACCATCCCCTTGTACACGAAAGGCGAGGAACGCTTCAACATGATCTCACACATTGCAGGAGGCGCGCTGGGTGTCGCTGCGCTGGTACTGTGCGTGGTCTTTGCAGCAATGCGCGGCAATATTTACGGCATTGTCAGCGGTGCCGTGTTCGGCAGCAGCATGATCCTGCTGTACACCGTATCCAGCATCTATCACGGGCTTTCTCCGCGCACCTCAGCCAAACGGGTGTTCCGCGTGCTGGATCATTGTGCCATTTATCTGCTGATCGCAGGCACCTACACACCCTTTTCGCTCTGCGCCATCCGAGAGGTCAACCAAACGCTCGGATGGGTGTATTTCGGCGTGATCTGGGGACTGGCAGCCGTGGGCGTGACGCTGTGCGCTCTGGACATGCACCGCTTCCGCGCTGTTTCCATGATCCTGTATCTCGGCATGGGCTGGTGCGTGGCCTTTTCGCAAGGCGTGCTGCGTGTGGCTCTGCCCGACGCAGGACTTGCACTTTTGCTGGCAGGCGGTGTGGCATATACGCTGGGCGCGATCGTATTCGGGCTGGGAAGGCTGCACGTTTACGTGCATTCGGTTTTTCATTTGTTCGTGCTGGCAGGCAGCCTTTTTCATTTCCTCTGCGTGCTTTTGTACGTTATGTAAAAATTTTATCGATTTTTTTGTGCAAAGTACTTGACAAGCGGATTTTAGTTTGCTATAATGAGTGCAAATTTTCAAAGGCTATGACAAAGACGGGACGGTCGTACGTCGGCACAGAGAAGCGGCGTTTGGTGAGAGCCGTTGCGAACTTGACCGTGTCCCCATCACTTTCGAGCCGATCGTTCGATACGTAGGACGATCCGACACGGCGCCGCGTTAGTGCGCACGGGGGTCATGCGCCCCGCTGAGTGATACCCTGTGGGTATAATTTGAGTGGTACCGCGAGTAAGTTGATTTTGCTCGTCTCAAAAGGTTTCTTTTGAGACGGGCTTTTGTTTTTCAGTCAACCCATCCGAGGCAGATACGCTGTTTCGGGCATGAAAGGAGAATACAATCATGGATTACAGTTTGAAGGAAGTTGCAGGGAGAATCAAGGACCTGCGAGAGGCAAAGGGCTTTACGCCTGCGGAGCTGGCAAAGCTGACCGGCGTATCGGTTGAGGATTATCTGCTGCTTGAGCAGGGCGAGACCGACTTCAGCTTCACCTTTATTTACAAATGCGCCAAGGCGTGCGACGTTGAGGTAGTCGACCTGCTGGAAGGCCGCAGCACCACGCTGACCTCCTTTGCCATTACCAGAAGAGGCGACGGTCTGAAGATCCTGAAGCAGCACGGTGTTGAGTACAACAACCTGGCACCCAAGTTCAAGGACAAGCTCGCAGAGCCGTTCTTAGTCAAATTCCCCTACATTCCCGAGGAGCAGAACGCGCCCATCAAGCTGAATTCGCACAACGGTCAGGAATTCGACGTGATCGTCAAGGGCTCGCTCAAGGTGCAGGTCGGCAATCACGTGGACGTGCTGCACGAGGGCGATTCCATTTTCTATAACAGCCTGATCCCCCACGGCATGATCGCGGTCAGCGAGGGCGGGTGTGAGTTCCATGCCGTGGTACTCAATCCTCAGGACGGCCTTGTCAGCGAGGAGTACCCCGAGGTTCCCTTTGTCGCACCCAAGGCAGTTGCCGTGGAAAGCAGCACGACTACGGTTGCGGACGATTTCGTAGAATCCTACTACGATGAGAACGGTGTTTTCAACGGCATCAAGTTCAAGAATGAGGATAAGTTCAACTTCGCCTTCGACTGCGTGGATGCCGTTGCCAAAAAGACGCCCGACAAGCTGGCCATGATGTGGGTGGCAAACGACAAGACCGACCGCAGATTCACGTTCGGAGATATGAAAAAGTATTCGGCCAAGACCGCCAATTATTTCGAATCCCTTGGCATCAAGAGAGGCGACACGGTCATGCTGGTGCTGAAGCGTCATTATCAGTTCTGGTTCTGCATGCTGGCGCTGCACAAGATCGGCGCGATCGCAATTCCCGCCACCAATCAGCTCGTTGAGCATGATTTTTCCTACAGATATAAGGCTGCAGGAGTCAAGGCCATCGTCTGCACCGCAGACGGCGCGGTCTCCGATGAGGCCGAAAAGGCTGCTGCGGAATACCCCGATATGTGCAAGATCCTCGTGGGAGGCAAAAAGCCCGGCTGGCACGACTTCAACGTGGAAATGGAGCGCTTCAGCACGCACTATTTCCGTACCGAAAGCTCCCCCTGCGGTGACGATCCCATGCTGATGCTGTTCACCTCGGGCACGACCGGCTATCCCCGTATCGCAACCCATTCCTACAAGTACGCACTCGGCCACTACGCCACCGCCAAGCATTGGCACAACGTAAAGCCGGGAGGTCTGCACTTCACCATTTCGGACACCGGCTGGGGCAAGGCGCTGTGGGGTAAGCTGTACGGTCAGTGGCTGTGCGAGGCAGCAACCTTTACATATGACTTTGACAGATTCCGCTCCGAGGATATCCTGCCCATGTTTGCCAAGTACGGCATCACCACCTTCTGCGCACCTCCTACCATGTACCGCTTCTTTATCAAGGAGGATCTGTCCAAATACGATCTGTCCTCCATCCAATACGCAACCACGGCAGGCGAGGCACTCAATCCCGAGGTCTCTATCCAGTTCAAAAAGGCAACGGGCCTGACCATCATGGAAGGCTTCGGACAGACAGAAACCACGCTCTCGATCGCAAACTTTGTGGGCTCCACCCCCAAGATCGGATCCATGGGCAGGCCCAGTCCCCTTTACGACGTCGTGTTGCTTGATCCCGATGGCAATCCCTGTCAGACGGGTGACACGGGCGAGATCTGCATCCGCGTAAGTGACAGCGTTCCCTGCGGTCTTTTCATCGGCTACTATCAGGACGAGGAAAGAACCCGCGACGTATGGCACGACGGCTATTACCACACGGGTGACCAGGCAACCATGGACGAGGATGGCTATCTTTGGTTCGTCGGACGTATCGACGACGTTATCAAATCCTCCGGCTACCGCATCGGCCCGTTCGAGATCGAAAGCGTCATCATGGAGCTGCCCTACGTGCTGGAATGCGGCGTCAGCGCAGAGCCGGATGAGATCAGAGGCCAGGTGGTCAAGGCAAGCATCGTGCTGACAAAGGGTACAGAGCCGACCGATGCTCTCAAAAAGGAGATCCAGGAATACGTCAAGTCCCACACCGCTCCCTACAAGTATCCCCGTATCGTTGTCTTCAAGGATGAGCTGCCTAAAACCATCAGCGGTAAAATTATCCGAAACAAGCTCTGATTTCCGTGGGTATTTTTTGCAAGTTTACCAAACGAAACTTGCGAAAATCTCTTGACACAGCCATCTAACTATGATATAATTATAGGTAATTTCTTGAAAGGCGATGACGAAAAATTCGCAAGGAAGCTTCATTTTCAGAGAGTCGGCGGCAGGTGCGAGCCGACAGTGAAATCCTTACGATCTGGTTTCCGAGCCGAGGGAAGAACGCCATGCGGTCAGTAAAGCCCTCCGAGCATAGCCGCGTTAAGGCATGGGATGCTTTTGCATCCGCAAAGTGGCGCACACGTGCGCAATTTGAGTGGTACCGCGGACATATCACTGCCCGTCTCAAGTCAGCTTGAGACGGGCATACTTTTTCCGCAGCGCCCAACCAAATCATGAAG
>JAZUSJ010000091.1:0-1730 GCA_045606685.1 Eubacteriales bacterium | reverse complement strand
AACTTCAATGTCCTTAAACGAGGACCCCGACAGGCTCCTGTCGGGGCACTTTTTTGTTTATCGGACTTTCTTTGATCAAATCAATTGACACCGCGGCATATTTGTGATAAACTTAATATGAGCAAGTATTGCTCACAGGCTATTCCCGAAATTTGAGAGGCATGATTATGTATAAAATCATTTCAAGAAAACAACTGAACCCCACCGTGGTGCAGATGGATATCGAAGCGCCTGCCGTGGCCAAGAGAGCTAAGGCGGGGCAGTTTATCATTCTGCGCGTTGACGACGAGGGGGAGAGGATCCCTTTGACCGTAGCGGGCTACGATCGGCTGCTTGGCACGGTGCGCATCATTTTTCAGACCGTGGGTGCGACCACCGATCTGCTTGCGACCAAAAAAGAGGGAGAATATATTGCGGATTTTGTCGGGCCGCTTGGCAAGGCGACCGAGATCGAGGGGCTTGGCGAGGTCTGCGTGGTGGGCGGCGGCGTTGGCTGCGCCATTGCGTTGCCCGTGGTACAGGCTTTGCATGAGGCGGGCTGTCGGGTGCATGCGATCATCGGCTTCCGTAGCAAGGATCTTGTCATTCTGGAGGACGAGTTTGCTGCCGCGTCCGATACGCTGACTGTTATGACCGATGACGGCTCGTACGGCCAAAAGGGACTTGTCACGCAGCCCTTGCAGGCTGCCTTGGAGAGCGGTGTGCGCTATGACCGTGTCATTGCCATCGGGCCTTTGGTCATGATGAAATTTGTGGTGGCGACCGTCAGGCCTTATGAAATTCCCGTGGTGGTTTCCATGAACCCTATCATGATCGACGGCACGGGCATGTGCGGCGGCTGCCGCTTGACTGTGGGTGGCATGACTAAGTTTGCCTGTGTGGACGGCCCCGAATTTGACGGCTATGCCGTGGATTTTGACCAAGCCATGTCCCGCAGCACCATGTACCGTGATTTTGAGGCGCACGCGCGTGAAGCTGCGTGCAACCTTTACAAAAGGGAGGTGGAGTAATGGCAAAGCACAATCCCTCTCCCATGAAAAATCCCATGCCCATGCAGGATCCCGTGCTGCGTGCGCGCAATTTTGACGAGGTCACGCTGGGATACGACGAGCAAACCGCGCTTTCCGAGGCTGCAAGGTGTCTGGGCTGCAAAAATATGCCTTGCGTGACGGGATGCCCCGTGAATATTGCCATTCCCGAATTTATCGCTAAGGTCAAGCAGGGCGATTTCGAGGGCGCGTACGAGGTCATCACGCGCCAATCCTCGCTGCCTGCCGTTTGCGGACGCGTGTGTCCGCAGGAAACGCAATGCGAATCCAAGTGCGTGCGCGGCATCAAGGGTGAGCCTGTTGCCATCGGCCGCCTGGAACGCTTTGTGGCAGACTGGCATAATACTTACAATCAGAGCCCCGTGCAAAAGCCGACGCCCAACGGGCATCGCGTGGCTGTGGTTGGCTCGGGGCCTGCAGGCCTTTCCTGCGCGGGCGATCTTGCCAAAAAGGGCTATGAGGTCACCGTATTCGAGGCGCTGCACGTAGCAGGCGGTGTTTTGATGTACGGCATTCCCGAATTCCGTCTTCCCAAGGCCATCGTGCAAAAGGAAGTGGAAACGCTCAAGGCGCTCGGTGTGGATTTTCAGACCAACGTGGTGGTTGGCCGCACGCTTGACGTGGCCGATCTGCTTGACGAGGGCTACGAGGCCGTCTTTATCGGCTCGGGCGCAGGCTTGC
>JAZUSJ010000090.1:0-17262 GCA_045606685.1 Eubacteriales bacterium | reverse complement strand
ACATGGCTACGATCCGACTTCTCGCCTTTGAGCAGTGCAAGGCAAGGCTTGCCGCAGAGGGGCTTTTCGCACCCGAGCGCAAAAAGCCGATCCCGTCGCTGCCGCGTCGCGTCGGCATCATCACCTCGCCCACGGGTGCTGCCATTCGTGATATCATCAACGTCACGGGCAGAAGATACCCGCAAGGGGAGCTGATCATTTTTCCGTCACTTGTACAAGGCGATCAGGCCGCTGCATATCTTGCAGGCGGCATTCGCTATTTCAACCGTGCCGCAAACGTGGATGTGATCATCATTGGCCGCGGAGGCGGCTCGATCGAGGATCTCTGGGCGTTCAATGACGAACGCTTGGCCCGTGAGATCGCGGCATCCGCCATCCCCGTCATTTCTGCCGTGGGACATGAAACGGATTTTACCATTTGCGATTTTGTCGCAGACCTGCGCGCACCCACTCCAAGCGCCGCAGCCGAGCTGGTTTTCCCGGATCGCTTGGCCCTCAAGGCTGAGCTGGACGCCAAGCTTGCAAAGATCGGCACGCTGGTGCTGGCGGACGTACAGGCCAAAAGGGAAATGCTGGCCACGCTGGCCTCCTCGCGTGCCATGCGCTCGCCTGCCGCAGTCATTGCGGAAAAGCAGATGCGCGTGGATGAGCTTTGGGTGCGTCTGCAGAATGCGGGACAGCTGATGCTGGAGCGCAAAAAGCAAGGTCTTGGCGCATCTGTGGGCAAATTGGAGGCGCTGAGCCCTTTGGCGGTATTGCAGCGAGGCTATGCGGTCGCCCGGGATGCCGGCGGTGAGGTTGCCACCTCGGTCAAAGCGTTTGCCCCCGGTGACAGAATTACGGTAAGATTTGCGGACGGTGCGGCATATGCCACCGTAGACGAGATAAAGGAGCAGGTATGGAACAGAAATTGACTTATGAGCAGGCGCTGGAGAGATTGACATACATCATTCGCGCCATGGAAAACGATAAAATTCCGTTGGAGGAATCCCTGAAGCTGTACGAGGAGGGCGTTGTCATCGTGCGCCGCCTGTCGGCCGAGCTGGATGATGCCGAGAGAAAGATCAAGATCCTGCAGCAGAACGCGCAGGGCGAGATCGTTGCGATCGATTTTGTCACCGAGGACGGTGACGTTTGAGGAGGGATAAATTGATGATCCCTGCATTTGTAAAACGTGACGCGGACCTTGTACAGGCGCGTCTTTGTGAGATATATCCCGAGGGCAGCCGTACGTATAAGGTGCTGTATGACGCCCAGAAATACAGCCTGCTTGCAGGCGGTAAGCGTATCCGTCCCGTGCTGGTCATGGAAAGCTGTGCCATGCTTGGTGGGGATGCGCGTGTCGCGCTTGATTTCGCGGCTGCCGTGGAAATGGTACATACCTATTCGCTGATCCACGACGACCTGCCTTGCATGGATGACGACGATCTGCGTCGCGGCAGACCGACCAACCATAAAGTATTCGGCGAGGATATTGCTACGCTTGCGGGTGACGGACTTCTGACCGATGCCTTTGGCGTGATTTTGTCCTGTCCTTATGCATCCGCACAAAGCAGGGCTGACGCAGCCCTTGCGCTCTCGCGCGGTGCGGGCAGCTTTGGCATGGTCAAGGGACAGATCATCGATATGTTCGGCGAGTCAAATGCGCTGACAAAAGACGAGCTGCTGGAGCTGCACCGGGGCAAGACAGGGGCTTTGATCGAGGCTGCCGTGCGCCTTGGCTGCCACGCTGCGGGGCTTGCACAAAACGACGCAAGACTTGAAGCGCTTGTAGCGTATGCACGCAATATAGGCCTTGCTTTTCAGGTCATTGACGATATCCTGGACTGCACCCAGAGCGCAGAGGCGCTTGGTAAGAGCGTGGGCAGCGACAAGCGTGACGGCAAGACCACTTTTATGAGCTTTTATGACGTCCGGGGCGCACGCGCATACGCCCGGCAGTTGACCGACGACGCGATATCGTCCGTTATTGATTTGGAGAACAGCCAAGAGCTGGTGGCTTTGGCAGAGTATCTTGCGCAACGAAACTATTGACACAAATAAAGGTATTGATAACATGCAAGCAGTTAAGGACTTTTTTACCAATTATATCGTGATGTCCGCGCTGATAGGCTGGTTTACAGCACAGATCCTGAAGATTTTTACACGCGGATTCAAGCATAAGAAATTTGATATTCCGAATATTTTGTTCGGTACGGGCGGCATGCCCAGCTCGCATACCTCGGCTGTGATCTCAATGGCCGTAGCAACAGCCGTCGTATTCTCACCGGCATCCTTTGAGTTTGCCATTGCGGGTGTGCTTTCCATGATCGTGATGCGTGATGCCATGGGCGTGCGCCGCGAGGTCAGCAAGCAGGCTGCCATTATCAACAAGCTGGTCATTGACGTGATCAATGCCGAGAGCGAGGAGAACAGAGAAAAGCGCCTCAAGGAGCTGGTAGGCCATACCCCCTTGCAGGTATGGGCAGGATGTGCCGTGGGCATTGTCGTGCCGCTGCTTTTGCAGTTTATCCCGTTTTTCCGTGACAGCATCCTCTATCTGCGCGGTGCATGAGCATGAGAGCAGATCTTTATCTGGTGGAGTACGGATTTGTCAAAAGCCGTACCGCAGCGAGAAAATACATAGAACAGGGACATGTCGTGCTGGACGGTCAGGTCATCAAAAAGCCCTCCCAGGATGTGACCGAACAGGAGCATACGGTAGAGATCCTGCAACCCGAGCGATACGTCAGCCGCGGCGGACTCAAGCTGGAGGGCGCGTTACGTGCCTTTGAGATCGACGTGCGCGGGATGCGCGCAGCCGATATCGGGGCGTCAACGGGTGGCTTTACCGATTGCCTTTTGCAGGCGGGGGCTGCACATGTGTATGCCATTGATTCGGGCAGGGATCAGCTGGATCCCGATCTGATGCTGGACGAGCGCGTCAGCTGCATGGAGGGCGTCAATGCCCGCTATCTGCAGCCCGAGCAGCTGGATGGCTGCGTGGATATCGTAGTTATGGACGTGTCCTTTATTTCCCAGACGCTGATTCTTCCTGCTGTTGCAGGTCTGTTGAAGGATGGCGGTGTTTATATCGGGCTGATCAAGCCCCAATTTGAGGCAGGCCGCGCTGCGCTGAACAAAAGCGGCATTGTCAAGAATGCAAAGGATCGCCGTGCGGCTGTCGAGCGTGTGCTGGACGCTGCCGCGCAGCAGGGGCTTTGCCTTGGCGGTCTGATCCAATCCCCCATAGAGGGCGGTGACGGCAACGTCGAATATCTTGCATATTATATCAAAAACGGAGAAAACACCAACGTGCGGCAGAAGGCCGTGCAGGCACTGTTTGCTCCGCACGGAAAGTAGGCGACCTCATGAAAAGAATCGCGATCATCACAAATTTCAATATTACCGAGAAGGCATACGCAGCCATTACGGTTGCCGAGCGGCTCATTTCGCACGGCTGCGAGGTGGTGGCGGCGGTATATAACCGCGAACGCTTTCTCAAAATGGCGCAGGGAAGGGCCGAATTCTTGCTGCTTCCCATTGACGAGGTGTACGCCACGGCGGATATGATCGTGGTGCTGGGCGGTGACGGCTCCATTCTGGAGGCAGCGCGTCGCTCCGCTTCGCGTGCAACGCCTATCCTCGGCATCAATCTTGGAAGACTCGGCTTTATGGCTGAGCTTGAGATGCGTGACATTGCAGAGCTTGACAGGCTGTTCGAGCCGCAGGGCTACACCCTTGAAAAGCGTTCCATGCTCAACGTGGAGCTGATCAGCTATAAGGGAAATCTGCGCTCCTCCTGCTATGCACTCAACGATGCGTCTATCTCGAACGGATCTATTGCACGTATCGTGGATCTTGAGCTTTCAGAGGGCGGAATACCCGTCACCTCTTACCGTGCGGACGGCCTGATCGTGGCCACGCCCACAGGCTCAACCGCGTATTCCATGTCCGCAGGAGGCTCGATCGTGGATCCCCGCGTTTCCTGCTTCTGCGTCACCCCAATCTGTCCGCACTCCTTGGCAGCCCGTCCCATGATCTTCCCGGATACCGCGGTGCTGGAGATCAAGAATATTTGTCAGAGAGAAAAAATGCTGTATCTGACCGTGGACGGCAGAACCAATTACGAAATGTGTAAGGGCGATATCGTCCGAATCAGCAAATCCCCTTTGCAGACCAATCTTGTACGTATCAAGAGCTGCGGCTTTTATAAGAAGCTGCGTCAGAAAATGACAGAAAATGAATAATTCATAGCAAACGGAGTATGCAATGAAAAAGAACAGACATGAGAAGATCATAGAGATCGTTGAAAAATACGATATAGAAACGCAGGACGAGCTGATCGAGCAGCTGCGTAAGTTGGGCTACGAGGTCACGCAGGCAACCGTATCGCGCGATATCCGCGAGCTGAAGCTGACCAAGGTCATGAGCAGCAAAGGCTCGTACCGATATGAGCTGCCCAAAACTACCGAGTCTCTTGGCAATATCAAGTTCAATCACGCTCTGGCAGAATCCATTACCTCGGTGGACTATGCCATGCATACCGTGATCATCAAAACCTTTCCGGGCATGGCACAGGCCGTGGCCGTCGGTATCGACAATCTCAAGCTGCCTGTTATTCTTGGATGTGTGGCTGGTGACGATACCATTATCGTTGTTGCCTGCAGCACAGAGGCGGCCGCCGATCTGAATATCAAAATCAAGGAAATCATCAGAGGACAGTAAGCGTATGCTTGGAAATCTGCATATAGAAAACATTGCGGTCATAAGACGCGCGGATATCGATTTTTCGTCCGGCTTTTGCGTCATGACCGGTCAGACGGGTGCGGGCAAAAGCGTGATCGTGGACAGCATTCTGCTGGTCTGCGGTGCCAAGGGTGACCGTGAGCTGGTGCGCTCGGGTGAGAGCAATGCCTCAGTCAGCGCACATTTTACCGACCTGCCGGATGCTTCGGTCAAGGCACTGTCGCAGCTTGGAATTGCTTGCGACGAGGACGGCGTCGTGCTGCAGCGCACACTGAGCGCGGACGGTAAGAGCAGCGCGCGCATCAACGGCAGAGCCGCCACGCTCGGCATGCTCAGGGAGGCCGCCTCGCATTTGATCTCGATCCACGGACAGGATGATAACCGCATGCTGTCGGATCTTCGTTACCATATGGATATGCTGGATGCGTATGCCGATATAGAGGCACAGAAAAACGATTACACGGCTGTGTATGAACAATGGCGCGCGCTTTGCGACAAGCGCGATGCGCTGCTCAGGGATGCGGGAGAGCGACTGCGCACCATTGAAATGCTGACCTATCAGATCAACGATATCTCTGCTTTGAAGCTCAAGGCGGGGGAGGAAGAGGCGCTGATCGAAAAGCGCAATAAGCTGCAAAATACCGAAAAGGTGCAAAAGCAGGTGCGTTTTTCCACCAAGCTGCTCACACAGGCGGGCAGCAACGGCTCGGTCAGCTATCTGTTGGAGCGTTGTGCCGCATCCATGAATGCGCTGGCGGCTTACGTTTCGGATGCTGCCGAGGTTGGCGAGGAGCTGATCGACCTTTCCTATCGCGTGCGTGATCTTTCGGATCGTATCGAGAGCTATGCCGAGGATATTGACGACGATCCCGTTGCCATGCTTGATAAGATCGAGGACAGGCTGGAGGGAATCTCCAAGCTCAAGCGCAAATACGGCGGCAGCGTGGAGGCGGTACTGGATTTCCTGGAGAACGCCAAGCAAAGGCTGGATGAGATCGAGCAATCGGATCAGCTTTCCGAGCAATACGATCAAGAGATCGCCGCTTTGGAAAAAAAGGCACTTTCCATAGCAGAGCAGATGTCTGAAATACGTGCAAAAGCTGCCACGGAGGCAGCCGAGCAGATCGCAGGGCAGCTTGCATACCTGGATATGGCAGGCGTGCGATTCCGCATTGCGCTGACGCGTGAGCCGGGGCTGATGCCGGGTGGTATTGACCGCGTGGAATTCATGATCGCCACAAACCCGGGTGAGCCGCTGTCTTCCATGATCCGTATTGCATCGGGCGGTGAGCTTTCGCGCATCATGCTGGCCATCAAATGCGTCATGAACACCAAGGACGGCATTCCAACCACCATTTTTGACGAGGTGGATACCGGTATTTCGGGCAAGACCTCGCGCAAGATCGGTATACGACTTGGCAGCATGGCAAGAACGCAGCAGATCATTTGCATCACTCACTCGGCACAGGTCGCCTCACTCAGCACGCAGCACCTGCACATTTCCAAGCAGGAGCGCGACGGCAGAGCCTTTACGTCGGTCGACGAGCTGCAGGGCGAGCAGAGAGTGGCAGAGATCGCACGCATACTCGGCGGTATTCACGTTACCGAGGCGCAGATGCAGGCGGCAAGAGATATGCTTTGCACAAAGGATTGCGAATAATTGCAAAATCCTGTTGCATAAGACAAAAAAATATGTTATAATACAGAATTGTGAAAATCAACAACCAAGGAAAAGATAAAAATTATGCTGAAAATCAAACAAACCATAGCAGAAAACATTCAAAAGGGCATCCTTGCCATCAATCCCGCAGCCGAGCTGACGGTTGACGAGCTGGCAGGCATGCTGGAGTATCCTCCGGATGCCACCATGGGTGACCTTGCGCTGCCTTGCTTTAAGCTTGCAAAGTCCCTGCGCCGCGCACCCGTGATGATTGCACAGACGCTGGCGGACAACCTGAATTGTGATTGCATCGAGAGCGCAGAGGCAGTCAACGGATATCTCAATATCCGCCTGAGTTCCGCGTATCTGACAAGCCACGTGCTTTGCGCTGTGCTTGATCAAAAGGAAAAGTACGGTGCGCCCACCATCGGTAAGGGCAAAAAGGTTGTGCTGGACTATTCCTCTCCTAACGTAGCAAAGCCCTTCCACATCGGTCACCTTGGCACCACGGTCATCGGCCACTCGCTCAAGAAAATGCACGAGTTTGCAGGGTATGAGTGCTTTGGCATCAACTATCTTGGCGACTGGGGTACCCAGTTCGGCAAGCTGATCTTGGCGTATAACACCTGGGGCAGCAAGGAGATGGTGGAAGAGGGCGGCATTGATACGCTGGTTGAGCTTTACGTAAAGATCAACAACGCCATCACCGAAGAAAAGGAGCAGGGCAAGACCGAGCTTGCGGATGCAGCACGTGCCGAGTTCCATAAGATGGAAATGGGTGACGAGCAAAACCTCGCACTCTGGAAGTGGTTCATTCAGATCAGCCTTGAAGAGTATGAAAAGACCTACGCACAGCTGGGCATTACCTTTGACAGCTATCTTGGTGAGTCCTTCTATACCGATAAAATGCCCGCGCAGGTACAAAAGCTGCGTGACTGCGGACTCTTAAAGCTGGACGACGGTGCATCCATCGTGGATCTGGACGAGTACGGCATGCCTCCTTGCCTGATACTCAAGCGTGACGGCAGCACGCTGTATCCCACACGTGATATCGCAGCAGCCGTATACCGTAAGGAAAACTATCATTTCGATAAATGCATCTACGTTACCAGCACCCAGCAGATCCTGCACTTCAAGCAGTGGTTCAAGGTGGTGGAGATGATGGGCTACGACTGGTATGACCAGCTGGTACACATTCCGTACGGCACGGTCAGCATCGGCGGTGCAAAGCTTGCAACCAGAACCGGCAACGTCGTGCTTTTGCGCGACCTGTTCGGTGCAGCCATCGAAAAGGTCACCGAGATCATGGAAGAAAAGAACCCCGAGATGAAGGGCAGAACCGACGTCGCGGAGGCGGTTGGTGTTGGCGCGATCGTATTCTACTATCTGACCAATAACCGCATCAAGGATATTGACTTCAATATGGACGATGCGCTGTCCTTTGACGGCAATACAGGTCCGTACGTGCAGTACACGTATGCGCGTGCGTGCTCGGTGCTTGAAAAGTCGGGCGAGCCGACCTCGTCGGATTTCGTCGTCACCGCTCCCGAGGAGCAGGCGCTCTTGAAGGTGCTTGCCACCTATGAGGAAAAGGTGCTGATGGCACTGCGCGATTACGAGCCCTCTGTCATTACCAGATTCATTCTGGACGTAGCCGTTGCGTTCAACCGTTTCTATCATAACTGCCGCATCCTGTCGGAGAGCGACGAGAGCATCAAGCAGACCAGAATTGCTCTGACGCTGGCTACCAAGCATGTGCTTGGCAGCGCGTTTGAAATGATCTGCTTAAAGAAAACTGAAAAAATTTAATTGTAGTGAGGTAATATATCATGTCCGGACATAGCAAATGGGCCAACATCAAGCACAAGAAGGAAAAAACCGATGCCGCTAAGGGTAAGATCTTTACCCAGATCGGTAAGGAGATCGCTGTTGCCGTCAAGGCAGGCGGCGGAGATCCCAACAACAACTCCAAGCTCAGAGATCTGATCGCCAAGGCAAAGGCTAACAACGTGCCGAACGATAACATCAAGAGAAGCATCGAAAAGGCACTGGGCGCAGGCGGTGACAACTTTGAAGAGATCACCTACGAGGGCTATGGCCCTGCAGGCGTGGCAGTCATTGTCAGAGCAGCAACCGATAACAGAAACAGAACCGCAGGCAACGTACGTGCCGCTTTCTCCAAGTACCACGGCAACCTTGGTACCTCGGGCAGCGTCAGCTTCATGTTCTCCGAAAAAGGCTTGATCGTAATTGACAACGAGGATGGCGATATTGACGAGGATAAGCTGATGGAGGACGCTATGGAGGCAGGTGCCGAGGACTTTGCAGCCGAGGGTGAGGTATTCGAGGTGTACACCGAGAGTGCTGACGTATTCGCAGTTGCAGAGGACATCAAGGCTAAGGGCTATAACGTGCTTTCCGCAGAGCAGACCATGATCCCTTCCACCTACGTCGAGCTGACCACGGACGACGACAAGAAGTTCATGAACCTGCTGCTTGAAAAGCTGGAGGAGGACGATGACGTTCTCTCCGTATTCCACAACTGGGAAAACCAGGACGAATGATCCTGACAGATGGGATGGCTTGAAAAATCAAGCCGTCCTATTTACTTTTATGCCTTTCTATGGTATAATAAAGCCGTTTATAAATATGATTTTTGGGGGTTATTATGTCTGAAAAAGCACTATATGTACTGGCTGGTTATGATGAAAGCACGGATATGCATTTGTCAAATATCCAAAACATATTGTATCAAAACGGTTTTACGGGTACCCATACAAAAAATATACCACAGCATATAACACTGGGCTCTTTTCCGACAGAAAAAGAAACAGAGTTGATAGATCTACTCCAAAGATTATCTATAGAAGTTCCTTCATTTGAGATCACATTTAATCACATTGGTATTTTCGGAGGTTCTCGCGTTTTGTTCGTTGCTCCGGATTCCAATGAGCAATTATTGAGCTTGAAAGAAATGTTTGGCGATAGTTACAACTGGACACCGCATACAACCATGCTCATTGATAATCCTGACACAATATACAAAGCAATCCCTTTTATAATGGAAAAGTTTTCAGCCTTTAAAGGCAGGATTACGTCGTTGCATCTTTATGAGTTCTTTCCAACAAGACACATTGTGTCGGTATGGTTTAAGCAATGAATGTTTGAGCTTCATGAATGTATGGCTGAGAAAGCAAAGTTTTTTGAGACAATAGTGCTTCAACTTAAGGAAGTTGATAGTAAAAGCACCTTCGAAAGATACATGAACGATGCGGACGGCTTTGCGGCGCGCGTCCTATTTCGGGTATGTGGTTTGAACAGCTTAACTTTGTGAAAAAATCCTCCGTTTACGGGCAATACTGTAAAGTATTACCGAGCGGAGGTTTTTTATGGATTACGAAACGCAAAGCCAAAAGGAATCGGCTTCGTTGGCGGCATATTATCTGCAAAACGGAAAGGGAACGCACGCATATCGCTATTTTGGCGTGCATAGGCTGCTTGATCGTCCCGAATGGAGCTACGTGTTCCGCGTTTCTGCGCCGGGAGCGGATCGCGTATTTGTAGCAGGAGAGTGGAACGGATGGGAGCCGATTTGTATGCAAAGGCTTTCGGACAGCGGTGTCTGGGAGCTTGTGTGGTATGCCGATATCTGTCCCGAAGGGTTACGGTACAAATACCGTATTGAAAAGGACGGGAAAACGCATTACAAGGCTGATCCGTATGCGCGCAAGAGCGAGAGTGCGGGGGAGGGCGCTTCGTTCATTTGTACCGAATCCCATTACGTTTGGCGAGATGGCGCATATCTTGCCGAGCGAAACAGACGGTATGCGGAGCATGAGCGTTATGCGTTCCCCATGAACGTCTATGAGGTTGCATTGCCTTTGTGGCTGGGAAATGCGGATACGGGATTTGTGGGCAATGCCGGGTTGAATTATCGCTCTATTGCGGATCTGCTCTCACAGTACGCGGTAGATATGGGATATACGCACGTACTGATCCATTGCCCCTGCTTGCAAAGCGGGGGAAAGGACGGCATTGTGACCTATTTCGCTCCCGATGCTTCACTTGGCACGTCGGATGATTTTTCCTATTTGATCGACAGGCTGCATAAGGAGCATGTGGGCGTGATCATGGAATTTGTGTGCCACGAACCCGGGACACATGCAGGAGGACTTTGCAATTTCGATGGAGCGGGGATGTACGCAAAGCAGGAAAAAGCAGCGCCTTGCTTTGATTATTCCGATCCTTATGCCACGACCTTGTTGTATTCCTGCGCACTTTTCTGGCTGCGGGAGTATCACTTGGACGGCCTGTATATTGATGCAACCGACATGAAGGCAGATCACGCGACCGGTGCGTTTATCCGGGAGCTGGTTGCATCCGTACGGCGCGGCATGGGGGACGCGCTGCTTCTTTTGAGAGGATCCGGATATCGCGGATCGAGTGTGCAACAGCGCTTTGGCGGACTTGGATTTGACTTTGTGCTGGATTTTGATTCGGAAGCCGCTCTGTTGGATTGCTTTGCCATGCCGCCCTCGCTGCGTCTTGGCAGGCAAGCCTGGAGAGAGCCAACAAGTCATTTGTATGCAGAAAACTGCATGATTGCGCTTTCCTCCGCGCTTTCCATCAGGCAGTCGAGATCTGTTATGAGCAGCCTTTACGGCTCGCATAGCGAAAAATTTGCCGCCATGCGCCTGCTTTTACTGTATATGACCTGCCTGCCCGGAAAAACGCTGTTGTTTATGGGCAATGAGATCGGACAGCTTTCGCCATGGAGCGCGCAGGATTGCGTGGAATGGTTCTTGCAGGATTTTGAATCGCACAGCTATTTGCGTTCCTTTGTGCGCGCACTCAATCAATTTTATTTGCAAACGCCCGCGCTTTGGGACTGCGACTATTCCAAGGACGGCACAGCGTCGGTACCGCTGGAAAACGCTCCCGAAGGGCTTGTGGCTTTCAAGCGCTTTGACCGAACGGGACGGCACGTGTGCGTGCTGCTGAATTTCGGCACCGAACAGGCGCGCGACGTGTGTGTGGGTGCAGGTGGGCGGTATCCGTATTATGCCTGTGTGTTTGCAACTGATGAGAGGATCGGTGCGCTGCGCTTACAGACCGATGCGCGTGGGATGCTTTGCATGGACGTGGAAGGGCTTTGCGGCATGATACTTGCACCAATCGAGCCATCAAGCGGATTTTGGATCGAAAATGCGCAAAAAAGCGAAAACCTGCCTTGACACCGGGCGCATGAAGTGATAAAATGAAATAGTTAGCCATAAAAAAGGGGAGGTGAGCGCGTGGACGCAAGGATCAAGCGACTGTTTGGTAATACCATGATATTTACGGCAGGGAAATTCATATCCAAGCTGTTGGTGTTTTTGATGATGCCGCTGTATACCGCGTGTCTGTCCGAGGCGCAGTATTCTGTTGCCGATCTGATCACGCAGCTTGCCAATCTGCTCATTCCGCTTGCCTGTCTTGGCATCAGTGAGGGCATCTTCCGCAATGCCGCTGCCAAGGAAGGGGACAAGGAAGCGTTTTTCTCAAGTGGTATTGCCATTCTCGGCATCAGCACGGCCTGCTTTTTGTTGCTCTCACCGCTGCTTTTGCTGCTGGAATATTTTGCACCCTACCTTTGGCTGATCGTATTGTTCGTGCTTTGCTCCAATATCCACTCTGTCTGTGCGCAGTATATTTGTGCGATCGGCAGAACCAAGACCTTTGCCGGACAGGGCATAGTGAATACCATGCTCAACATTGGCTTCAACGTGCTGTTCCTCGTGGGATTTGGCATGAAGGTCGAGGGATACGTGCTTTCGGTCGTGTGTGCGGATTTTGTCACCACGCTGGTACTGGTCGTATATTGCAGGCTGTGGAAGGCCTTTTCGATCAAAAAGATCTCCAAGAAGATTATGGGCGAGATGCTGAAATTCTCGCTGCCGCTCATTCCCACCACCGTATTCTGGTGGATCACGGGCGTGTCTGACCGTTACCTCGTGGCGCGGATCAGGGACGATACCGAGAACGGCCTGTATGCAGCCGCCTATAAGATCCCCACGCTGCTGACCTATATGGTGTCCGTATTCAACGAGGCGTGGAGACTGTCGGCTGTCAGAGAATCGGATGATCCCGATGCCTGCGCGGATTTCTTTGGCAAGGTGTTCCGCTATTACGTTGCCATTGTCTTTGTGGGCGGCGCGTTCCTGATCGCTTTTGCGAAGGTATGCTCAATTTTGCTGTTTGCCGATTCGTATTATCAGGCGTGGCTGTACGTGCCGATCCTGGTGCTGGCCACAGTGTTTACCTCGTTTGATTCCTTTCTGGCCACCGCGTATTTCACCAAAAAGAAAACCATGGTGTCCTTTTATACCTCCATGGTGGGCGCGATCCTCAATGTCATGCTGAATCTGATCTGGATTCCCGCGTGGGGGGCAGTCGGTGCATCGATTGCTACGTTTGTCAGCTATTTTGCGGTGTTCGTGCTGCGCGCGGCTACCATGCACCGCTATATCCGTTTCAATTTGCAGATCCCCAAAATCGTGCTCAACACCGTGCTGCTTGGCGGTATGACCGTGATCATGATGACCGAGCCGCAGCTCTGGATGCTTTGGATCGGCATTCTGACCGCTGCTGTGGTCGCGTTCAATACCCCGGTGCTGCTTTCCATGCTGCGTATGCTGCCCGAGATGCTGAAGGGAAGATTTGGACGCTGAAAATGCAAAAAATATGAGAAAAATGTAAATTATTTTTCAAAAACCTCTTGCATTTTTCGAAATGATATGGTATAATAACCGATGCGTGCCATGAGCACGGCATTAGAACGGGTGGTCCGCTGCATGCTCGCAAGAACATCCGATAATATAAGGAGGGCCATCAAAATGAATCTGATCGAGGCTTTTACAAACGAGCAATTGAAGGCAGAAATTCCTTCTGTCAACGTTGGTGACACCGTACGTGTTCACAACAAGATCAAAGAGGGTTCCAGAGAGAGAATCCAGCTTTTCGAGGGTACCGTTATCGCTAAGCACGGTGCAGGTATCTCCGCTACCTTTACTGTAAGAAGAATTTCTTACGGCTGCGGTGTTGAAAAGACTTTCCCCATCCACTCTCCCAACGTAGTAGCTGTTGACACTATCCGTCGTGGTAAGGTCAGACGTGCAAAGCTGTACTACCTGCGCGGCAGAGTTGGTAAGGCTTCTAAGGTTAAGGAAAGAATTTAACCTTGGAGAAATAGAAAAAGCGAATGCGTATCTGCATTCGCTTTTTCTATTAATTGCGCTCTTCGAAAATTGCAGTATACTGCGTTGCTCCTACGTGTATACTCATAGCACAAAATGAAGTATTAGGCCCTTGCGACATGCCCGCGCAGCGGGTATGTCATCCTCGAGCGCAGCGAAGGATCTTGCAAGGGCGCGAAAAATATTCAATAAAATTCCTATAAATCATGAGAAATTTCCAAGAATTTCTTGACATAGATATATGAAAGCGCTTTACATAAAACGAAAGGAGGCAACATGAGCAAACGTACGGAAAAAGCGGCATTTCTTACCGATGAGCAAATCGTCGATCTGTATTGGACACGGCAGGAGAATGCCATACAGGAAACTGACAAAAAATACGGGCAATTTCTGTTTCGCATTGCCTACAACATGCTGCATGACCGCCAGGACTGCGAGGAATGCCAAAACGACACCTATCTTGCTGTGTGGAATGCCATCCCTCCCACAAAGCCTGTCACGTTTCCTGCGTTTTTGGTGCAGATCATGCGACGTATTGCTATCAACCGCTATAAGGAAAAAACAAGCAAAAAGCGTATCCCGTCCGAACTGACGGTTGCTTTGGAGGACGCGCAGGGCGCGTTGCGCAGTAACGAATCTGACAAGGCGGCATACGAGGCTGCTGAGGTAGGGAAGATCATCAACGACTACATTAAAGCCTTATCTGACCGCCAACGCTACATATTTATCGATCGTTTTTATTTAGCGGAATCGGTGGAAACCATCGCTGCCGATCTGAAGATCTCGCCCGCCACCGTGTACCGCGAGATCGACAAGATCAAGCAGGGGCTAAAATTACACTTGGAAAGGAATGATATTTTTGTATGAATAAAGATGTTTTCATGGATGCCGTAGGGTATCTTGATACGGATATTCTGGCACGGCATTTGCAACTAAAAGAAAAGCTGCGAAGTAAGAGCAAAAGCCAAAAGAGCATAAGTCTTTGGAATTTTGTTGCAGTAGCTGCGTGTATATGTATCATTATAGCAGCGGGTGCGATATTCATTCCGCAACTATTGGAAACGCCCACGATTGATGTTCCTCCAATTGACTTTGATTTTTTCGCAGAGATGAATGGTATGGATGAACTTCCGACAGTTTTAGGATATTACCCTTGTATTGAGAATTCGTCATTCGTGAAAGTTGAGCATATTGAGTTTTGCGAAGGCTTGTACTCATGGGATTCTACAAGTGGAACATACTTATATTTGATAAAAGGTATTGTTACAGAAGATTATTACGAGAACATTGAAAAGGGGACAGTCATAACGATTCCGATCATTGCAAATAATTCCACCGTTACCGAAGATGGGGTTGTGGATCACTCCCGCCTGTATGATGAAGAAGAGCTATCTGAATTCTTAGAACAATTTGATACTCTCTATGTGTATTTGATGACGGGAATGTATCATCAGCAGTCCGCATACTCCCTTAAGCACGGGAGTACAGAGTATTTCGGTTCGTTAACGTGTCCAGTTAATTTTCCTCTGTATACAATCATACCAGCACGGGATGATAAAATTTGTATGAATCAATTGGACGAGTTTTGTCAATCTACTGACACTGGAATGTTGTTACATAATGAAATTTTTGGATTTGATCGCTTGATATACGACGGTCAAGAAGCGGCGGAACTGGAAGATAATATCAAACAAATTTACCAGTATTTAATTAGAAACGGAGAATAATTATGAGAAAAGTTAGATTATTGAGTTTGTTATTATGTATATGGGTATTAATATCGGTGTCTTCATCAAGCATATCAGCTAGTAGCTGTTGACACTATCCGTCGTGGTAAGGTCAGACGTGCAAAGCTGTACTACCTGCGCGGCAGAGTTGGTAAGGCTTCTAAGGTTAAGGAAAGAATCTGATCTTAGAGAAATAGAAAAGGCGAACGCGATCATGCGCTCGCCTTTTCTATATTTGCTGCTTCACAGGATATTTGTGATCCTTTCATATGCCATAGCCCCCGGTCAGCGGATCAGCAAAAAGCCCTATGTGCGGTGTGGCAAAGGTAAAGACCACAAAAAGCAGCGCGATGACGCACAAAAGCGCAATCGCTGCCTTTGGAAGAGCGCAGCGCAGCGTATTTTTGAAAAATAACCGCGCCTCGTAAAGGTACACGGCAGCCGCGCTGATAAAGAAAATGGCAATATTGAGCCAGTCGGGGGATGCTCCCACCGCACCGTTATAAGTATAAAACAGCACAGGGATCAGCGCAAGCCCCAAAAGCATGCCGCGCAGCTTGATGCACCAAAAATCCTCTCTTTCCCGAAAGAAAAAGCTCTGCACAAAAGCAAACAGCAGCATAGGCCAGAAAAGCAGCTTCATATGCTCCCACGTGGATTCGTTGACACCCGAAAAGGGCGCGATCCATAAGGCGCCCCCAAGCCATTCGTACAAAAAATGCAAAACCGTGCCGCCAAGTGAGGTCACGGCAAATCCCACAAGCTGCCAAAGTCCGATCGATCGTTTCATGTCATCACCTCTACGATAACGTATGCGGAGAATGCGCAGGATATTCCGCGGGCGGCATTGACATAGCCGTTCCTTTTTGATATAATAATGCTGAATAAGTGTTTGTAAAACAGGGAAAGGAATTCAAATGATTATTTGCATTGAGTATTATAAAGGGGATAAGCTGCTGGTCGGCAAAGCCCTGTCATTTCAGGAAATCAGACGTGCAGTGCGCGAAATATTTGAAACGCAGAATGAGGACGGCTTTGTCGCAGCCTTTTGCGCAAGATATGGCTACAGGGAATTGCCGTTTTCCGAAGGACATTTCGATTATCTGATCGATCTTGATACGCGTCTTGTGTTCACAACCCGCTTTCCGCAAAAGCTGGACGGTGCAAACGTGCTGTATTATTCGGACAGAGGAGAATATGAGCCCGTGCGTTACGTGGGCGGCGAAGTGGCGCACAACGTTATCTATCTCGCCATTTGTCAATACGAAAACGATGCGTCATATTACCTGTTCCACGTCAATGAAGATTTCGACGTCGTTGCCGACGATTGCTTTGAGAGCAAAGAAACCTGCAAAGCGGTTATGGATAAGTATAATGTGGAGTGGCACAAAGGAGCAGAAACATGAGTAATTACTATGTTGTCAAACAAAATATTCATTGTAAGCAGGTCTCTATTGATACCTATGAGCGATGCTTGAACTACAATCATCAGCAAAAGGACGCATATTGTCCTCTGTGTCATAGATTCGTAGAGGGCTCCTCTTGGGAAGGTCCTTATCTGTTCTATGTTCGTTCTCTCAATCTGACCGATGTTTTGTTTCCTCTTGCACCCGTTTATATGCTGCTGAGTCAGCGGTTTGTAGATTCGTTTTACCAAGCAGGTCTAACCGGGATAAAAGCACTTAAAGAATGTGAGATGTTTTACAAGGGAGAAAAGATACCTCAACAATACTATATTCCCATTTTTGAATACTCTGATAAGGCTAAAGAGTACGCTATGCTCAAAAACGAAGAAAGAAAAGCGGACAAGTCGTTGCCAAGATGCTCCTTGTGTATGAACCCCAATAGAGAAAAAGACGACTTATATTTTGGTGGAAACAAAGAATTTGATGTATTCAAGGTGTACGATAGA
>JAZUSJ010000089.1:0-30521 GCA_045606685.1 Eubacteriales bacterium | reverse complement strand
CGAGTTTCAAAGCATTTTGCTTTGAAATGAGAGAAGCGGTTGCGGTGGTGGGGGTTCCCATTTCGCCGCTCTCTCACCACTGTATGTAAACAAAAACAGCAGGAATTTGCTCTTTGGAAACAAATTTCTGCTGTTTTACCGCTAATTCATCAGCCCGATCGCTGCGGGCTTTTTTATGCACAGCCGTTGCCGTATCATCCGTTCTCTGATATAATAAAAGTGCGAAAATGTTTCAATTCTTAAGCGATCTTAAGAAATTATACATCTATTTGTTAAGAATTTTGTTGTATGATATATACGGAGGTGAGAATGATGAACGTATTGGTTGTGGATGACGATCGCGAGATCGTGGAGAGCATCAGCATTTTTCTTTCGGGTGAGGGCTACAAGGCGCTCAAGGCCTATGATGGGCTGGAGGCTTTGGATATGCTGATCGACAATGAGGTGCATTTGATGATTCTGGATATTATGATGCCCAAGCTTGACGGCATCAAGACCTTGATGAAGCTGCGCGAATCGAGAAACGTGCCTGTGATATTGCTTTCGGCCAAATCCGAGGATTCGGACAAGATCTTCGGGCTGACAGCGGGCGCGGACGACTACGTGACAAAGCCGTTCAATCCGTCCGAACTGATGGCGAGGGTGAAATCGCAGCTGCGTAGATATACAACGCTGGGGGCGATCGGAAAGCAGAATGGAGAGATTATCATCAACGGTCTTTGCGTGGATACCGAGAGCAAAACGGTCAAGGTGGACGGTGAGCTTGTCAGGCTGACGCCCGTGGAATACAAAATTTTGGAATTGTTGGTCAGAAACCGTGGGCGAGTCTTTTCGGCAAACGATATTTACACAAACGTGTGGAACGAGCAGGCTATCGTGGGTGACGGCACGATCGCGGTACACGTGCGCCATATCAGAGAGAAAATTGAGATCAATCCGCGAGAGCCCAAATATCTCAAAATCGTTTGGGGCGTTGGCTACAAGGTGGATTAGGAGGGCGGACAATGAAAAAAATTGTTTATTCGGGATTTTTGAAATTTGTTGCGGTTGTGCTGCTGATCGCGTGCGTGGTTCTGAGCGTGCTGACCGCGCTGGACGGTGCTCTGCGATTTTTTGAGGAAAAGGTTGAGATCTACGCCTTTGAGAGCGATTTTTCAAGCTCCTGGTATCTTGCCTCTTTGCTCAATGCGCCCGAAAATGCAGTATATGATGCTTATTACGTGACTTATCGCGAGGACGTTGAAGAGGCAACGACGACAGATCTTCCCGTGACGGATACGGCAGATCTTGGCGTGGACGAGCAGATCAAGCGGCGATTGGAATCGCTTTATTGCGCAGATCAGATTGATTATTACGTCAAGTGGAACGACAAGGTGTTTACCAACTGCGGCGCGGTCGATGCGGACATGCTGATGCAAAGGAAGTATTATTCATATATTGAAAGGGACACCGACGGCTATTTTTCGCGCATGACGGACAACATGCGGGCGGGCAGACCGTTGATTGAGGGGATCAATCAATATGACCGCACAAGCACCATGATCATTTGCTGCAGTGTCAAGGAGGATGTGGCATCAGAGCTTCGCACAGTCTGGGAAAGACAGGAGAGGTTGGTCTTGGATACGGTCGGGCTGGCCATGGCGTACGTTGTCGGTGCGCTGCTATTGCTGATTTATTTGCTGTGCGTCAGCGGAAAAAACCATAAGGGTGAATATCAGAACATGTGGCTTGACAGCATTCCGTTGGAATTTCAGCTGGCCTTTGCGGGTGGAGCCGGCTTGGGCGCTGCGGCATTGCTTGCTTATTTACTGGACGAGAATACGTCGGGACACTTTTCGACCAAGCTGCTTTATCCCGTGATCGGTTTCACATGCGCGCTTGCTGCGCTGATTTTTATCACGGTATTGCTCAGCATGGTCAGAAATATCAAGGCCAAAAAATTCATCAAATCCAGCCTTGTTTTGCAGGTATTGATATGGGCTTGGCGGCTTTTTGTTGCTTTGGTCAAGTGGACGTACAGAGCAATCAGGACGTTGCTTTCAGCAACGCTTGGGTTGCTGTGCAAAAAATCGGGTGTTCTGCTGATTCTTGCGCTGTTCCTTTATACCGCGGCGATCGGTCTTTTGGGAGTCGGTACAGTGGTTATGCCGCTTTGTATGCTTATGGGTGTGGTGCTGTTTTTGGTGGTGTGCGCAGTGGTTGCGTATCGGTCGGGAGAGCTTGACAAGATCAAAAAAGGCGCGCAGGAGGTGCGCGGCGGAAACGTATCGTATAAGATTCCGAGGCTGTGGTGGCCGGATATGAAGGAACTGGCGGAGAACGTCAACGAGGTTGCTCAGGGGCTGGAGCAATCCGTGGCTGCGCAGGTCAAGGCGGAGAGAATGAAGAGTGAGCTGATCACCAACGTCTCGCACGATCTCAAAACGCCCATCACATCCATCATCAGCTATACCGAGCTGCTTTCGGGGATGGAGGAGCTGCCCCGGCAGGCCAAGGATTACGTGGCGGTCATTGCCAAAAAGAGCGACAGACTCAAGCAGCTGACGCAGGATCTGTTTGACATTTCCAAGGTGCAGAGCGGAAATGAGGAGATTGTTATGGAGAGGCTTGACGTTGCGCTGCTGATCAATCAGACGCTGGGAGAGCATGACAACGAGATACAGAACTCGGGCCTGCCGTTTTGTGTGGACGTGGCCAAGGAACTGTATATTTCTGCAGATGGACGAAAAATGTCGCGCGTGATCGGCAATCTGATCGACAACGTTTTAAAATATTCCATGAAAAACACGAGAGTGTTTATTACTGCGGCTGAGATGGATGGGAACGTGACCGTGGAATTCAAGAATATTTCGGCATATCCGTTGGATTTTGACGCAGAGGAGATCACGCAACGCTTTGTGCGCGGCGACGAGTCCAGAACAAAGGAGGGGAATGGATTGGGGCTGGCGATTGCCAAGAGCTATACCGAAATATGCGGCGGCACATTTGGAATTGTCACGGACGGAGATCTGTTCAAGGCGATCCTGATCTTCAAAAAGCTTCCTTAATATTATATATAGAAGGGACCGAGTCACAAAAAGTTGACTCGGCCCTTTTTTGCACCAAATTTTGCTTGCACGACAGGGATCATTCGCATAATGTTCGCAAATATTTGGTAAAATAAAGCTGCAATAATTCATTAAAGGAGTGACATTATGAAAGAAATCATGTTCAACCCCGAGCAGATCGGGCAGTTTGTACAATATCTGCGACAAGAGGAGCGCAGCGAGAACACGATTGAAAAATACGTGCGTGATCTGCGCTGCTTTGCAGCCTTTATCGGTCAGGAGGCGGTGAATAAGCAAAGTATCATTGCGTATAAGAACTATCTTGCGGAACGCTATGCGGTCACAAGTGCCAATTCCATGATTGCGGCACTGAATAGCTTTTTGCGCTATTGCGGGCGACAGGATCTGTGCATCAAGCAATTCAAGCTGCAAAGGCAAGCGTTTTGCCCGGAGGAAAAGGAATTGTCACGCGCGGAGTATGTCCGATTGCTCAAAGCAGCCCAAGAAAAGCAAAAAAAGCAGCTGCATCTGATCATCCAGACCATCTGCGGCACGGGAATTCGCGTCAGTGAGCTGGAGTATATTACGGTAGAAGCCGTCATGCGAGGGGAGGCCGTGGTCAGCTGCAAAGGGAAAAACCGCCGCATTTTTATCGTGTCCGCATTAAAAAAGAAATTGCTCAGGTTTGCAAAGGAAAGGAAAATTTGCGCAGGACCTGTTTTTATTACGCGAAACGGGACACCGATCAGCAGACATTATATATGGAAGGAAATGAAATCCCTGTGTCGGCTGGCAGGCGTGGAAGCAAGCAAGGTGTTCCCCCATAATCTGCGTCATCTGTTTGCGCGTACCTTTTACGGAATCGAAAAGGATATTGCCAAGCTTGCGGATATCTTAGGACACGCAAGCATCAATACCACACGCATATATATCGTGACAACCGGGGCAGAGCATAGACAAAAGATGGAGCATATGAGATTGATCATATAAGAAAAAGCCCCGGCATAAGCACACCGCGACCTCGTATCACATAATAAGAGTTATGTGGGATAGATACCCATTATCCATTCTACATTTTAACATAAGCATTTTGAGTTGTCAATACTTTTGACTGTTTTTTAAGGATTTGTGTATGAATTTAAGCGCACAAAAAGACCTTTCGAATAGACTTTTTCAAAAAAGTGACGAAAGGCTTGTTGTTGCGCTCTTTTTTATGCTTCGCACAGCCAGTTTGAACAGTCTTTTTCTATTTTTGATCACATAACTCTTATTATGTGAATTTTGTATTATGCATTCGGCTCCCTTGAAAGGAGTATTTATTTTGCGGGATGTGTAGCACTCGCTACATACACGGATCACTTAAATTTTTGGCATTTGGATGGGGATTTTGAGAAAGGGGTGCTGATATGAAGCACGAGGTAGAGATCAAGGAGCTGCTGGTCAAAAACGCCATACATCTGATCGCTCAGGGCGGCTTTGAAAGCGCCACGACCAAGGAATTGACGCATTGCAGCGGATCGATTGAAGGGTTGCGCATGAACGAGGTATATATTTACCGAATCTACGGCAGCAAGGAAGCATTGTATGAAGCCATGTTTGCATACCTTGATAAGGAAATGTATCTGGTGTTCAGGGAGGCGATTGAGGCAGCCGGAGGTATGGAACCTCATACCGAGCAGAAGCTTTTTCAGATCTTCTCGAATGTATGGCAATTTATTATGGAAAACGAGGAGCATTGCCGCTGCTACGTCAGATATTACTATTCGATATACTTCAAAGGACAAACCTTTGATACGCAGCAAATGCATTTTAAGAAGCTGATCGCTGAGTTTGCGCCGCTGTTCAAGGCGGAGGCGGATGTCAATGCGATCATGCGCAGCGTATTTGTTGCGTTGATGGATTTCGGCCTTCAGGTGCATAACGGCATGCTGGAGAATCGCGAGGATAACAGGCAGCACGTGTTTCTTGTGCTGCACAGCATGATGCGGCCGTATTTTAAGGACTCTATCAAACAATGAGATTGGGTAAAGGAGGGTAACGATGACCAGGAAAATTATTATATGGGTTTTAATGGTCGGCGGCGGTGTTTTGACGTTGATCGGTGTGGCACTGATGATGTGGACAGGCGCGGGCCAGGGTGAAGACGACGAGATCGTGGTCGACCTGGCAAGTGAAGACACGCAGGTCATCGAGTTTGAAAACCTCTGCCTGATCCCCGGAGAATCGTGTGAGTATACGATCACGCTCAAGGGTGAGCATGCCGACAGATACGAGCTACTCTTCGATTTTGTGGAATTGGAAGAGGGAACGCTCAAGAATTTCGCTTTCGTCAAGATCCAATCGGGGGATCAGGTGCTGTACGACCGGCTGCTTTCCGAAGCCTTTGCGCAGGAGCATCTTGCCTTACCCGTTGATTTTGATAAAGAACAGAACACGGAATTGACCATTATATATTATCTTCCCATCGAGGTTGGCAACGAAGCCAAGAATGCAGGGGCAGTTTTCGAGCTGCACGTAAAGGCAAGCAATGAGTGAGGTAATTTATGGAAAAGAAGAGTAAGATGAAAAAAGTCAGCGACGTCGTACAGAATGTGCTGTTGTATTCGTTTCTTATCATCTGTATTGCCGCGGTATTTCTGACCGTGATGTCCAAAAAGGATATCGACGGTGCAGCAGAGGTATTCGGATATCAGATGAGGGTTGTCGTTTCCGACTCCATGGCGAAATGCGAGCATACCGACGTATCGCAGTATAAGATCAAGGACATCCCGATCCGCTCCATGGTCTTTGTCGAGGTCATCCCCGAGGAGGACGCAGCGGCACAGGAGTGGTACAGAAGCTTAAAGGTCGGTGATGTATTGACCTTCCGCTACGTGTATACCACGCAGGTCACGATCACGCACCGTATCGTTTCGATCAACGAAAAGGAAACCGGCGGCTTTATCATTGAGCTGGCGGGTGATAATACCAACTCCGAGTCCGGCCAGCTGCATCAGGTGATCGACACCTCGATCCCCAACAGCACCAATTACGTCATCGGTCGCGTGACGGGGCAGTCGTATATTTTCGGCTTGATCATGAGCCTGTTGATGCAGCCTATCTTCATTGTTCTTGTCATTATTTTGCCCTGCGCCATCATCATTCTGCTTGAGGTCATCAAGATCTTTAAGATGTTCTCTTCCGAGAAAAAGCAGCGCGAGCAGGCAGAAAAAGAGGAAAAGGATAACGAGCTGGAAGAGCTTCGCCGCAAATTGGCTGAGTTGGAGAGCTTGAAGAACGCGCAGTCCGTCCCCAAGGAAGAAAAGACAGATGAGAATGACACAAACAGTAAGGAGACGTAAGAATGGATTTCATGGACATCATTTTAGTCATATTCATGATCATTTCAACGATCTTCTCCGTGGTAACGTTGGGATACGTTATCATAGATCTGATCATTGAGATTGCTAAGAGGAAGCCAAAGCCCGAGCCGGAACCCGAACCTGAGCCTGAACCCGAGCCGGAACCCGAACCTGAGCCGGAACCCGAGCCGGAACCCGAGCCCGAGCTTGAGGTGCTGGAATGCGAGCCGGTCATCATCCCCGAGGATCTGCCTGAGCCCGAATCGGTTGACGAGGGCATTGAGGTCATCGACGTTGCATGGCCCGAGAGTATGGCAAAGAACAAGATATACAAGTATGATCCGAACGGTCAGATCGTCCATCGCGGCGACATCGTATTGGTACCCACCTTTGATAAGCACCGTCACGGTGAGATCCTCCGTACGGCAACCGTTATCAACGGCAACTATCGCATAGAATCCCTGCCTGCGGACAGGACGCTCAAGAAGCTTGTGCGCGTGGTAAAGTGATTGGCCCGCTTTCCGTCATGAAAGCGATTCAATACAAAAAATATGTATGAAAGGAGGAGCAACTATGAGAAATACGAACAGAAAAAGATCCTTGCTCATTTCCGGCTCTGTGATTTTGCTGTGTATATCCGCCATCGTTGGAATGACTTACGCGTTATTTTCGGATACTGCGCAGGTAACACACATTTTGCAGGCAGGCGATCTGGATATTACATTGGTGCGAACCAATCTCGTAACGAAATCATTGGATAACACGACCGGTTTTTTGACTGACGCGGAAAATGATGAGATCGTGGATTTCTCCAATTCTACAACAAGAAACGTGTTTGATATTGATGGGAACACTCGGATCGTTCCCGGATGCGAATACACCGCAGCAATGCAGGTCAGCAATAACAGCGACGTAGCATTTGCTTATTGGGTGGGTATCGTATGCGCGGATGCCGAGGGTGAACAAAAAAATGCGTTGGCAGAGCAGCTCAAGGTCACAGTGACCACGGATACTGAAAGTGACGCATTTTTAAGTGAGGGTTTAGTTGTTGGAAGCTCCGCACAGCCCATTGGCGTTTTGCCCAAGGGCGCGTCCGGAGAGTTCACCATAAAGGTCGAATTTCTGGATCTGGCTGATAACAATGCAGCCAAAAATCAGGATCTGGAATTTGACTTGGTCGTATATGCGGTGCAGGTAACAAAGAATCCCGAGACACCGTAAGTACGGCACAAAATCAAAAACCGAATGCATAGCTTGAGAAGCTTGAGTTAGCACTCGGGACACCACCAAGCTTCAAAAAAATTATATAAAAGGAGAAAACGCAAAATGAAAAAGAAAGTTTTGTTATCCTCTATCGTGACAATCGCAGTTTGCCTTTGTCTGATCGCAGGATCTACTTTCGCACTGTTCACGGACAGAGAAGAGGTTTCCATCGTTGTTTCCTCGGCAAACGTTGACCTGGTAGCAAACGTTGGCGAGCTGACTCTCTACTCCGCTAAGGCTGATGCGAACGGTAACCTGAAGGACGAGAACGGCAACAAGTACGTTCACGAGCAGCAGGACGGCCTGTTCTTCTCTAACGGCGGCTCTGCATCCTATGATGCAACCAAGATGGAGCTGAACATCGAAAGAATCACCCCCGGTGACAAGATCGAAATCCCGATCTCTGCTACCAACAACAGTGACGTAGCTATCCAGTATCGCTACGTGGTCAAGTGCACTGACGAAGCAACCGCGCAGCTTCTGACCAGAGGTAAGAACTCCATGTTCTTCACCGTCAGCAGCTACCCCATCATCGTCAAGGGACAGTCCTTCACTTCTAACTGGGAAACTTTGCAGCCCGGCCAGGATATGGAAGAAGTGATCGTAACCTTGGAGCTGCCCGTAGCAGCAGGCAATTACTATCAGAATAAAGAAGCTAACTTCGTAATCATCATCGAGGCTGTTCAGGCCAACGGTGTGGTTGACGGCAGAGTTGAAACTGACGACGACAACCTGATCGAAGGCGGCGTTTGGGTTGGCGACGGCGACTGATTTACCGTAGCATAAATCCGACATTCTGATCTGAAAACAGTAAATTTACTTAAAAAATAACGGCAAGGAGGTAATGATGTCCCGTTATAAAACGAACAAACAGGCATTGATTATAGCGGTATTAGTCATTATGCTTTGCCTGGTGAGCCTTACGGGTGCAACACTCGCACTTTTCACAAGCGACGCAAATGACGGTACGATCGGTATCATCACAACGGCGGGCGAGGTCAAGGTAGATATCATTGACGCAGCCTCCGAGAAATCGCTTGTGGGAGAGACGTTGGTGTTCATGACCTCGTCCGAACAAAAGGACATTTTGTTCGAGCCCGGCGCAACCTTTTATACGCAGGGCTTCAAGGTCAAGAACGTGGGTAATATTCCTGTCAATTTCCGTCTGTCGGTCAGCGAAGACGAGAATATCGACATGGAAGCGTTCCACGAAGCGTTCGAGGTGTGGATCACAAAGGATTCGACCAACCCCGATCAAGCGGAGCGACTGACCTCGTTCGTCGGCCGTCTGGAGGCAGGAGAGACCAACAATACAAGTGATACCTACTACTTGTTTATCAAGATGAAGGAATCCGTAGGCAACGAATTTCAAGGCAAGACGTACACGGGAATTGGTGTAACCGTATACGTGGTACAAGGCAACGTAGATGTGGAGGAGTAAATCTGAGATGAATACAATCAAAAAAATATGGAATGTCGCATTGAAGATCGTCACTTGGCTTCTGGTTGCTTTTGCCGTCTTTATGATGATATTCACTATAGTCACCGTTACCACCGTTGATAAAAATGATCGCAGTCTTTTCGGCGTCAAGTTCTATATCGTGCAAACCGACTCTATGAGCTTGTCCGAGAATAATGCTGATATGGACGTACATTTCAGCGCCGGAGATATCGTGATCATCAAAAGCGTGAAGGATCCCCGTGCATTGAAGGAGGGTGATATCATCGCCTTCATGTCGACCAACAGCGTCAGCTATGGGGAGACCGTTACGCATATGATCCGCGAGGTCAAGAGAACCGATCTGGGACAAGTGATCGGTTACGTGACCTACGGTACCAACACGGGAGTGGATGACGAAGCGCTTGTAGAGCCCGAATACGTTCTGGGCAGCTACGCAGGCAAATTGCCCGCAGTCGGCAAGTTCTTCGCATTTGTCAAGTCCGTTCCCGGGTATATCATTTGCATTCTGGTTCCTTTCCTGCTTCTCATTCTGTATAACGGCGTCAACGTCATCCGCCTGTTCCGCAGATATAAGCGCGAGCAGATGGAGGTCATGCAGAACGAGCGAGATCAGATCGATGCAGAGCGCGCTGAAACCCAGCGTATGATGCAGGAGCTGCTTGCCCTGAAGGCGCAGCTTGAAAAGAGCGGAGAGGGAACACCTGCAACGATTCCTGCGTCCGAGGAGACTTCGCAAGAAGTTACCGACGAAAATCCTGCGTCCGAGGAGGCTTCGCAAGAAGTCACCGACGAAAATCAAAGTGTATAAGCGAATTATCGCTTTACATAGTTAGTCAAACGATAAAATATCATGAGGAGGTTAAATGAAATGACTAACATGAAAGCTACCAAGCGCGCACTCGTTTCGAGCGTTCTGGCGTTGTTCCTCTGCTTCGCTATGCTGCTCGGCACGACCTACGCGTGGTTTACCGATGAGGTAAGCAGTGAAGGTAATATCATCCAGACCGGTACTCTGGATGTTATCATGGAATATGCAGACGGCACGGTTGCTCCCGATGCTGCTACATGGAATGATGCTGCAAAAGGCAAGATCTTTAATTATGATAACTGGGAGCCCGGTTACGTAGATGCAAAGCACATCAAGATCACCAACGTTGGTTCTCTGGCTCTGAACTACTATCTGCGCGTTACCGCAGATTCTGAGATCAGCAAGCTGGCTGAAGTAATCGACGTTTACTACTTTGCTGAAGCAACCGCACTTGATCGTGCAAAGGTTGAAGATGGCGTACTGCTCGGCACTTTGGAACAGATCATGGGCACTGCTAAGAACATTTCCAATACCGTTAAGGGTACTCTTGTTCCCGCAGGAGAGGAAACTACTGAGCTGAACAGTGTCAGAACTCTGACTCTCGCACTCAAGATGCAGGAAGATGCAGGTAACGAATACCAGAACCTGTCTATCGGCGACGGTTTTGCGGTAGAACTGATCGCAACCCAGGCAACCTTCGAAGAGGATGCTTTTGATGATCAGTACGATGCAGTTGTACCCAATCCCGGTATTCCCGCAGCTCTGGTAATGCCTATCGATCCCGATGAGGAGTTCAAGAGCCCTGCTGATAGCGTTGTTATCGTTGGTGAAAATCTGCTGATCGACACTACCGGCAGCAAGATGGGCGAAGATTTGGGTAAGCTCCCCCTGGATGCAGCTTACCAGTTTGAGCCTACCATGTCCTACGACGAGGCTCAACAGTCCGAATACAGATACTGGCATGCGGATTTCGTAGTATCTGCTGATAAGGACGTTCCTGCAAATTCCATTGCTCTCGCAGGCTATTATGAAGCTTGGTGCGCACTGAATAACGATAAGTGGGTTGCGCTCACTGCTGATACTGATATCGCAGCCGGCACTGAGATCCGTTTGGTCGAAGGCATGGGTGGCGGTACCTATTATGTAAACTGGGAAGAACTCTGCTATTATGGCAATGATGACGTAGGCTTCATTTGCGGTCTGGCGGCACTTGATGCAGCAGCGCTTGCAGGCACCACTGTAACCGTTGAGCTCCGCATCTACGAAACCACCCTTCCTTGGTATGAAAACTCCGGTTCTGCAAACGAAGAAACCGGTGACTATGAAATTGCTGGCACCTTCACCTACACCTTCCCCGCATATAAGGTAAACAACCAGGCAGAACTTGATGCTGCTATCGCAGATGGCGCTAAGGTAATTGATCTGCCCGCCGGTGAATATGTCCTTTCCGGCGATAATGACCTTGTGGTCATTGGCTCCGGTGCTAATACTGTCATCGATATTAATGGTAACATTCAGAATGCGAACATTACCAATGCAACTGTTACCGGTGATAGTTCTTTGAATGTTCAGACTGATGATACCGCTGTATTCACCAATGTTGTATTTAGTGGCAATGTTGGTAATGTTAGTCAGGGCGTTGTCAATGGCGATACCACCTTTACAAACTGCACGTTCAACGCTGGTGTCCATGTAGATGATTCTGTTGCTGGTACCAATATTACATTTGAAGGTTGTACTTTCGCAGAGACCGGATACATTAAGCTCGGTGGTTCTGCAACCTATTCTATGAACAAATGTACCGTTGAGGAACTCGCTTCCGGTGCAGCTGGCCCTTGGGGCAAGCAGTGGCTGATCGTTTATAGCGATATCACCTTTACTGAATGCACAATCGATCGTTTGATCCGCGCTGGTGCCTCTATTAACATCACGCTGGATAGTTGTGTCTATGGTGATGATACCGCTATTGTGGATGACAACGTTATCTATAAAGCAGACGGCGTGAACTATAACAATCCCGTCGTAACCATCAAATAATTAAACTCCAACACAACAATGCCCCCAAGCCCCATTTGGGGCTTGGGCGGTGATCAAAGGGCATAAGTTAAGTATTTATGCCTTTTGATTGCTGATGAAAAAAGCAAATATGTTTCTTGTTTTAACAGTCAATCAGATAAATCAAAAGGAGGATAAAAACAATGACAAAACACACGAGCACTCGCAGATCGTTGCTGGTAAGCGTCATTGCGTTGGTTTGCTGCTTTGCAATGCTGCTTGGCACAACGTTCGCATGGTTTACCGATTCGGTAAGCAGCGAGGGGAACACCATTCAGTCAGGTACGCTGAAGGTCGACCTGTTACATAAGGACGACGATCAGTGGATCTCTCTGAAAAACCAACCGACTCACAAGATCTTCGACTATGCACACTGGGAACCCGGTTACACCAGAGTCGAGACACTCAAGGTTGAGAACCTCGGCACGTTGGCGCTGCAGTATAAGCTCGCTCTGAGCATTGCACCCGGATCCGAAAAGACCGGCCCCAACGGCGAAAATCTTGCAGACGTGATTCAGGTGTATTACACGAACACAGACGCAACCCCTGCAAATTTTGCAGAAATCAAGGACACTTGGACTGATGCAGGCACGCTTTCTGACGTGATGAACAGCCCCGCAACCTTTATCGGCGGCCAGCTGACTCCCGAGGGCGAGTTGTTGCCTGACGGCAAGCAGGGCGACGAGCAGCTTCTCACCATTGCTTTACATATGGACGAGAATGCCGGCAACGAGTATCAGAACCTGAGCGTTGGCAATATCTACGTCAACCTCGTGGCAACTCAGTGGACTTACGAGGAAGACTCGTTTGACGAGAACTATGACAAGGATGCAACCTTCCCCGGTGAATTCTCCGCAAGCGCATCCGTTTCCGTAGATGATAATGGTGAGGTCGATCAGGCCACTACCGTTGGCGAGCAGGACGGCATTCATGCTGACATTCCTACCGGTGTGAAGATGGCAAATGGCGCAACAGAGCTGACTCTGGACATTAAGCCCATGGGCGGCAGCCAGGCAAACATCACGCTGGACAACGGTGAGACCAAGAAGTCCTATGACATTCATATAGATGGCATGTCTGAGGACAATACCGTTCCTGTGCAGATCACGCTGCCCGGATTTATGAAGAAGGGCCTGAATACCACCAGCGTAGAGCTTTACCACGTAGAAAACGGCCAGACCGTTGCTATGACCTTGGTGGATAATCCTGTAAATCACAATGAGTTTAGTTATGATCCCACTACCGGTACAGTGGTAATCAGCACCGCTACTTTCTCTGAGTATACAGTAGTTACGGATAATTGGAACTTGTGGGAAGGTGAATTTGATTATACTTGGTATGATGGAGAATCTTCTCCGTATACCATTTCCAGTGCAGACCAGTTGGCTGCGTTCGGTAAGATCGTTGATGGCACCGCGGAGGGCATTGCGGCAGATGACTTTGCCGGAAAAATTGTTTACTTGGGTGCGAATATCGATCTTGCAGGTACTGATGAAAATGGCAATATTATTTCCTTTAACCCCATTGGTTGTGGCTATGCTGACAGTTCGATAAATTCCAATAATGTTCAGGGCGCACCTTTCAAGGGTACCTTTGATGGACAGAATCATACCATTTCCAACCTGTACCAGAACGGTTGGGATTTGGGTTTGTCTTATTGCAATTTGGGCGGTGGTCTGTTTGCTTCTATCGCTGGCGGTACCGTTAAGAATTTGACCATCACCGGCGCGAATATCGTGATGGAATGCGTTGAGCAGGGTATTTTGGTTGGCCTGTCTCAAGGTGATTGCACTTATGAGAATATTAAGATCTATAATTCCAAGGTTGCTAACTACCAGCGTGCAACCGGCGGTCTGATCGGTGAGGTCAGCCCTCTGAATGGTACTGGTATAACTACGATCAAGGATGTCACCATCGGTTCCGACGTTGTCGTTGGTTCTCTGTGGGGAGACTTTGATGCTCCCGTTGGCGGCGTGATCGGCGCAAGATGGGATGATGACAATACTACTAAGGTGGTCATGGAAAATGTCACCGTTGCAGCTCGTCTGGATGTTTATAACGACGTAACCTCTACCTACCAGTGGTATGCTTACCGTCGCGCAGGTATGCTGATCGGTAATACTGATATGTCTACTACTGTTGATGGTAGAACTGTAGCAGCCGCTGGTTTCTTGACATGTAAGAATGTTGTTGTCAAGTACGGCGATTGGGTGAACTACCATTATTGCGAATTTAATAATCACAATTCCAGCTGGCCTTTTGTAAGAGTTGAAGCAGGCGAAAACTGCTCCGCATTCTCTAATCCCAGATGGGGTGTACCTAATGGCGTCAATGGTATCAAGGTAACTCCTGATAATCATACTGCTGTAGGCGATGCTGGCATTCACCAGGATGGCGATGACTGTATGGTTCTGCTTGCATTCAACCAGCTCTATGGCGGTGGCCAGGGGGTGTATGGCGAAACCGAACATGATGGAGTCAGTGTGCAAAATTTCTATTATGAGATCATCTATCGCGAGGGAGAGACAATTCATTACATCGAGGAAATTGTGGATAATACTCAGGCAATTACATATGATCAGTTTTACAAGATGCCCGGCCTTACCGATAATGATTACCAATGGGTAAATGCCGGTTCCACGAAGGCTGGATCAATTCCTGCGAACAATATTAATGATGTTACCCTGTATTTGGACCGTGCTGATACTTTTGTGGCTCGATTCCTGTACCAGGATGGTACTCTTTATAAAGCAATCGAGTTCAATAACCAGACAGGTGAATTGAACGATGCTGAACCTGATGTTCCGGAAGTGGATGGCTTAGTTGCTGTGAAATGGGATGATTATACGCTTAAGGGAGCTAGCGGAGACGTGTCCATTAAGCCTGTTTATAAGATCAACGATTATGTGCAGCTGAATCCTGTTGATACGGACGGCGATGGTGTCACCAACTACTATGAAGTTGTAGGCTCCAACATCCCGGCTAATAATACAGATATTATTATTCCGGATAATGTTAATGGTATAGAGATTACAGACATAGTTACTGGCGCATTTGCCGATGGCGGTCTTCGCGATGTTCATGTTCCCCATTCTGTAACATATATTGGGAAGAATGCTTTTTGTCAAGATAGCTGGACTGTATATCCTATGATTCAGATCATATTTGACGGCACAAAAGCCGAATGGGATAATTTGACGAAAGACTCCGGTTGGGACGATAATATTGGTAGTGGAAGTACTATTGTTTGTTTGCGAGAATCCGAGATTGGTTATTATAAGCAGAATGGCAGCAATGGATTTATTATTGGGGGTCGCGTAAAGTGGGAATGGCAGTCTGGCAGCTATCCCGCTTGGTTCATCGAGCGTTACCCTGAGTTGGCTTCGAATGCACAATAAGTGTTTTTTCTGGCCAATAGCTATACTCTCGGCATCAGCCGACACTGCCCAAGCCCTTCGGGGCTTGGGCGGCAATCAAAGGGCATAATGTAGAGTAGGGGCTTGCTCCTGCCGCGAGCCTTGTGCCTTTTGATTGCCGCAACACGGCAAAAGCACGTAATCTATTAAAGGAGATACATATCATGAAGAAAGACAGAAGCGTAAAGCAACGGCTGTTTTCCGCGATCCTGGTGCTTGTGATGTTGTTTACGTCGCTGCTCGGGACCACGTTCGCTTGGTTTACCGACTCGGTGAGCAGCGCGGGAAATCAGATCGTGTCGGGTACCTTGAAGGTCGACCTTTCCGTGAAGGACGAGAACGACCAATGGGTTTCCCTGAAGCAGAATCCCGAGCAACCTATCTTTGATTACAAGCATTGGGAGCCCGGCTACACGAGAGTCGAGCAGCTCAAGGTGGATAACCTCGGCACGCTGGCGCTCAAGTACCAGCTTTCCATTGAGGTCGCGCTCGGTACGGCCGATATTGGCGAGAACAATGCCAAGCTGTCCGACGTGATCGACGTTTACGTAGCTGACGGCGAAAAGACCGCAGGCAGCTTTGCGGACATCACTGAAGCAAACGGCTGGACGCACAAGGGTACCTTGACCGAGGTCATGGAAAAGCCCTCCGATTTTGTCAAGGGCCAGTTGAACGCTGATGGCAAGGAAAATGACAACGCAATCGTCACGATCGCGCTGCACATGCAGGAAAGCGCAGGCAACGAATATCAGAACCTGAGCGCAGGCGATATTTTCGTCAACCTGATCGCAACGCAGGCAACTGTTGAGAGCGATTCGTTCGGCACCGACTATGACGACAAGGCTGAATTCCCCGAGATTGATATCGACGACCTCGCCATTGAGGTTGAGGTGGAAGGCGGCTTGGTCAAGGCCACCAAGAGCGCAAGCAGAGCGGGCATTTCCATCACCGTTCCCACAGGCGTGATGGTCGATGGCGTGACCAACGGCACTGCTACGCTGGTTCTCTCCGTAGACGAGAAGGCCGAGAGCGAAGCAAACGTGACGCTGGATGACGACGAGATCCTTCAGCCTCTGGACGTCCACGTAGAGGGCGTTTCGGCACAAAACCAAAAGGCAATCGTCATCACCATCGAAAAGGCAATGCCGACCGGTCTGAACATGGGTAACTACGAGCTTTATCACGTGGAGAATGGCGCGACTAATGTCATGACCTCTGTTGATGCTGCCGGCGTGGATGCACATAACGAATTTTACTATGATCCCGCAACCGGCGATACCACGCTCGGCCTTGCGACCTTCTCCGAGGTGGCTGCGGTTGTTGAAACCACAAAGGCTTGGGAGGGCGCATATGACTATACTTGGTATACGAATGCAGTTGCGCCTGTTGATGGCGAAGCTGTAACCGAGTATCTTATCGCCAACGCCGACCAGCTTGCAGCCTTTGGCGCAATCGTTGGCGGTATGGCTAAGGATGAGAACGGCAATTTCCTGATTACCTACACGGATAGTGATGGTGACGAACACCATAATGATTCCTTCTCCGACAAGACCGTAAAGCTCATTGCAGATATCAACCTTGGTGATGATGAAGCAAACAACGTAGAAGGCAAGATCTTCTACCCCGTCGGTTACTGGAACAGCGAGGGAACTTACGAAAAGACCGGAACCGCCATCTCGAGCGGCTTCTATGCCTTTGAAGGTACCTTTGACGGCAACGGCCACACCGTTTCCAACTTCTACCAGAACACCTGGGAAATGAAAGGCGACCACGACTGGTATGCTGCAACCCTCCAGTACTACCGCGACGGCATGGGCTTGTTCGGCAAGGTTTACGGCGGTACCGTCAAGAACTTGACTGTTGACAACTTCTCCTCCGACGGCGAAATTGCTACCACAGGCGTCATCGCTGCATATGCAGACGGCGCGACCTTTGAAAATATCGCGATCTTTAACTGCAACCCCCGCGTATACAACATCGGCAACGGCGGTATCGTCGGCTGTGTCGGTTGGTATGCAAAGGAAGCCAACCTAAAGACCACCTTTACCAACATCACCGTTGACAACTCCAACAAGATCTCCGCGCTGTGGGGCTCTTACGATGTAGCATGCGGTGGTATTGTTGGTCAGTATTATCCCACCAGCGGACAGAGTTCCGCAGAATATCCTGTAAACGCAGGCATTGAGTTTACAAACTGCCACGTTTCCGCAGTCATGGACGTTTATAACGACGTTTGCGCGAACTACCAGTATTACGCATACCGCTACACCGGCATGCTGATCGGCTCGGTTCGTGAGAACGAGACCATTAACGGCCACGTATATCCCAAGATGAATGGTATCACCGCAAGCGGATGCACCGTTCACTTTGGTACTTGGAACGATTATTACTACTGCGAGATCGTTGACAATACAACAGCGTCTTACACGCATGACTATCAGATGAGCCGTTTGACCGAGATCAAGGCGATTGATGGCACGACCATCACCTACCTTGACGGCAAGACCGGCACCGTGCCTGCATCCGGCAGAGCGAACTACGTTATCGTGGACTACACCAAGGGCCACGGCACCGAGAACGCAACCTGCTACCACTTCAAGGATGGCGCAGTTTGGACGCACGATATGGGCGGCATCCAGACCGGCATTGACGAAAACGGCGACGGTCAGGACGACCTCAAGGAAGATAAGCAGCACATTTACCTCGAATTCAACAACCTCGTCACCGGCTACGGCTGGGGTGTGACCTCGAGAGGATTTAGCAACCTTGACGGCGTAAAAAATTTGGATATCGAGCAGGGCGATCACGAGGAATCTGTTAATAAGTTCAATCCTTTGATCCAACATGGTAGCGAATTCGCAACCGAATCTACCGTAACTATTGGTGATTTGTTCGCGGCAATTGAAAATGCTGGAGTTGCTATCAAGTCCGAAAACGTTCAGGTTACAGTATCTCCCTTTGGTGCAACAAGCACAGCAGGTGGTACTTATACAGCAAATACAACTGATTGGAGACAAGGCACTTTGACCTTTAGCGGCGTAGGTCAGGCAGTAATCTCTATCACTGACTACTATTTCTGCAAGACCACAACCATCACGGTTAATATTGTTGCTGCAGACAAGTTTGATACTAACTTTGTTAATTATGAAGATTACCTCTATCGCGTAGGTAATGCCGATAAGAGCACCGTTACGCTTGGTACGATATTCAAGGCGAAGGACGGAGTGACAATTGATTCTTCTACAGTTAATGTTGCTTTTGAAACTATTGCAGGAAATGCAAACGGAACTTTTACTGCTAATACCTCCGATTGGACAAAGGGGACCATTCAGTTTAACGGAACTGGCGTTGTCAAAGTAACCATTAGCGAAGCGGAAGCGATTGACTTCGTTCTGTATCTCGAAGTTGTTGATGCAAAGAATATCACTTCTGCAACCGGCTCGAAGGATACGGATGTTGTTCTGCTGCAGGATGTAAAAATTTCTTCTAACGGAACGGCCAACTATACGAATTGCACCGTTTACGGTAATGGATTTACATTCGATGTTTGCGGTGGTATGAACCAGTACAACTCTAAGCAGGGACATGGTATCATAATTATCAATAACGCTACGTTAGACCATCTGAGAATTGTTGGCGAAGTGTACGATGAATACGGTATGTATACATCAGACCTAACGGGTGCTGTACAAAATGACTATACTGCAGCAGTGGATGCAACGAATAGTACAATTCAGAATTCTTACATAGCTAACTGTGCGGCACCTATACGCGCAAATGGCATTACTCTTGTAGATACCGCGCTTTATGGCGGTACGGTTGCTAATTTGTTGATTTCCGGTGGTACTAATACCTTGACGAATGTTACAACTATCAATTATAACGACAACAGAGGCGTTATAGGTATGGGTATTGTTATTACTGATGGTGCCTCTGATTCAACAAAGTTGATTTTGAACGGTTACTTAAAGCAGTATAACTATATATATGAGACTGATGTTTCCGCGATCAAGGTTGAAGAGGCGAAGACAGTATTCAATTCGATGTTTGGTAATTCGTTCTCTTCTTACCATATCGGTAGTGATCCTAAAGCGGTGAATACTGGTATTATTTCAATTAACGAAAAAATAAAACTTAAAGCAGTGCTTACCGACAATGCGAATACAGGTTATACGGTTACTAATAGTGTTTCTGTTTCATTCTCTGCTCAGGGCTTCAATAAGACTGTCGACGCTTCTGTTGCATCTGTTCCTTCCAGTGGAAGTGTAAATAACAATTATATGGATAAAGGCAACCAACAGGGCGACTATTTGCCGACATTTGACTTTGACCTTGATGACCAAACGCTTGCAAAAGATAACGACGATGATACTCGTTACTTGATTGGCGATAAAAATGGATTGACCGCTATGTATCCTGAAGGGGAGAGCGCGATCACTTTGGACTTGACTAAATTGGCATCGGTAAGCAAGTATACTGGGACATCTTATCATGTAACCGTAAAATGTATTGGCCCTGACGGAACGGAACAGACCGGCACGGTGACATTGAATACCAAGGGAACATACACGCTTGTATTTACTGTTGAGGACAATCTGTTCTACGACCAGAATGGAAACAAGATCAACAAGAGTGTAACCAGAACATATGAAGTGCCGTTGGTATTGGATATCTATGAAAAGGCTGTTGCGGATGCAACCATGACAATTAGTGATTCTGCTTTGACTGGAGAATATATTACTTCCGGTACTAACAAAAAGTACAAAATGTATCCGTTGAAAGCTATCACTTCTATTATGGATGATGCGAACAAAGATGGTACATTGGAAACTTTTAACTTTAAGAGTAATATTGCAAGCGCAGTTTTGTCTCCCGAAGGTAATAATGCATTTTCTAGTCCCACAACTATCACCATCACTTATACGGGCGGTCAGGTTTTGACCATTGTGTTGGGAACTCCGAGCGATTTGAATTCGCCCGGTGCAAGCAATGGCGGTAAAACTTTCAGTGTGAAAACAGATTCCACAAACGGAATTTATCTTCAGTCTGACGGTGCAGTTGCCTCGAGTTCAGCAGCGACAGGCACTTGGCCGATTACTTCTTGGAGCTTCAAGGGTACAAGTGGTAAGGTGATCACTGATAGCACGAAAGTGACGATCAACTTTACTAAGCCGAGTGGTGGCTGTTTCGCAGAAGGTACATTGATTACTCTTGCGGATGGCACACAGAAGCCTATCGAGCAGATTACGTATGAAGACGAGCTTTTGGCTTGGGATTTCAACACCGGTGCATATGTTGCTACTGTTCCGTCTCTTATCGACAGATACGAACTTTCTCAGCAGAATGTAATTAACCTTAAGTTCTCTGACGGTACTGTAGTAAGAATGGTAGTGGATCACGGATTCTTCGACGTGGCGGCAAATAAGTTTGTATTCCTCAATGAAAAGAACGTGTCTTCTTACGTAGGCCATACTTTCGTGAAGGTCGGCGAGAATGGAACATACGAAAATGTTGAGCTTGTGGGCTACGAAATTACAGTTGAAGACGTGGCGTACTACTCTATTCAGACTGCATTCTACAACAACTGTATTGCGGAGGGCTTGTTCACGCTTACTGCTCCTCCCGAAATGCTTGGATATAGTGGATGGTTCGACTATTTCGAAATCGGTGAGGATATGAAGTATGACGAAGAAAAGATGCAAGCTGATATTGAAAAGTACGGTTTGTATACGTATGAGGATTTCGCTGAATACGTCACTTATGAACAGTTCATCGCCTTTAATGGACCTTACCTGAAGGTTCTTGTTGGCAGAGGTGTTGTGACCTACGAGCAGATTATTGAATTGATTTCGATTTATGTAAACCCCTAAGTATTTAAACAAACGCCCCCAAGCCCCATCTGGGGCTTGGGCGGCAATCAAAGGGCATAAAGCGGGTGCGGCGTGATGCTTGCCGCGTGCCTTGTGCCTTTTGACTGCCGCTGTGCAATTTTTGACAATGACGAAAGGAGGACGACTCTTGAAAAATTTGTTTACATCACATCAGAAGCAAGAAATATTGCAGAGCAATTTGCAAAGCAATTTGCAGAGCAATCTGCAAAGCAATTCGCAGAGCAATCCGACAAACAATTCGACAGAAAATCAAAAACAAGATAAATTATCGGACAAAGCGTTTTCCCAGAGCCTGACCATTTCGATCTTCAGCATTTTGCTGTGTATCGTTCTTTTGTGTTCCCTGACCTTCGCATGGTTCAATCAGGACGTTTCCAGCCCCTCCAACACCTTGGAGGCAGGACAGTTCTTGGTGGATATCACCGTGACGGATGACACCACAGGCACCGCGCCGGTCGGCAGCGAGAAGAATGGCGTTTGGACGTATGCGCTGGAAACGGCTGATACGTATATTGTCACGATCACCGTCTCCGAGCAGGCCACAGCCAAGGGCTATTGCGAGGTGAGCTTGAATGGCGGAGAGCTTCTTTCGACCGTGCATCTGATTGGTAAGAATTACAAGGGAAATGTGACGGGCGAGCCCATCAATGCCATCACGTTTACCGTCACGCATGAGGATGGCGAGAATGCAGGCAGCCTGGTGATCACACCGCATTGGGGCATTTCGGCCGATTCGTCTATTCAAAATGGCACAGCTCTTCCTCTCAAGCAGGAAACCACCACGCAGGAAACTCCCGCGCAGCCCTGATCTCTGATATGGATTTTTTAAGCACCTCTGCCACGGCAGGGGTGCTTTTTCGCGCTTTTTTGCATTATTTTGCGCGTTTTTGTCAAGAACGGGGCAAAAATGTTGTCTTTTATGGTGGGGCGATTGTTGCCGCGCTGTGTGGGTGCAAGCCGTGAAGCCCAAGACGACGATGCCTTCCGCCACCGTCATTCTCGAGCAAGCATTTTCGCCAAGATCCTTCGCTGCGCTCGAGGATGACAGGCGAAAATGCACCGCGAAGAATCTTGGTGGCGGAGCCATTTTACTCTAAATGAATGACGTTGAGCACGATTGACACGTACTTTGGTTTGTGCTATAATTGATATATCATCAAGATTGGAAAGTATGAAAAACATGAAAAAATATGTGATATTTGATTTCGGCCAGGTGCTTGTGCGCTTTGAGCCGTCCTATATGGTGGGGAAGTACGTGTCCGATCCCGTGGATGCGGCCATTCTTGCGCACGTGGTGTTCGATCGCAAATACTGGGATCGCCTGGATGCCGGGACGATTACCGATACCGAGGTGATCGAGGACATTTGCACGCGCGTGCCTGCGCGTCTGCACGGTGCTGTGGCGGACATCTACTATAATTGGATCTACAACATCCCCGAGATCGAGGGCATGCGCGCGCTGATCATGCACGTCAAAAGCACCTATGGGGTGCGTGTGTTTGTGCTTTCCAATATTTCTGCGTATTTTGCTGCGCACGCGCACGAGATCCCTGTCCTTGACCTTGTGGACGGCTGCGTTTTTTCGGCTGTGTGCGGCATGACAAAGCCAAACGGTGACATTTTTGCGCATATTTGCGAGAAATTCGGGCTGGATCCTGCCAAGGCCGTGTTTGTGGACGACCGCGCGGAAAACGTGCAGAGTGCCATGCAGCTTGGCATGGACGGATACGTGTTTGACGGTGACGCAGACAAGCTGCGCGCCTATCTGGATGAGATTTTACAGGAGGAGAGAGCATGAACCACCCCGACAAATATCTTGCCAAGAGATACGACACGCCCAACCGCTCGGCGTTTTTTACCGATGCGGTATACCACAAGGCGGACGCTACGGGCGCGGATCTGAACGCCGCATGGCGCAGTCTTGATCCACCCGCGCCCACGCTTGTGCCGCTTGTGGGCGAGATGCACGGCCACACCAATCTTTCGGACGGCCGTCCCGATATCGACACCTATTTTCGCAATATCCGCGATCTTGCGCGCCTTGATTTCGCGGTGCTGACCGATCACGATCACGGCGGTGTGGGCAAGCCTGCGCTTTGGGAGGGGGACGACGCGTCCTCCAAATGGGATCTGATCCGCGCCAAGGCTGCCGAGTACTGCGAGCCGGGCAAGTTTTCCACGCTGCTCGGCTACGAGCGCGATTCCTATCCCTTTTACAACAATCTGGTGCTGTATTTCCGTGACGCGGACGCAGAAATGGTGCGCGGTGTGCGCGACGGGGAGCTGACCGAGGACGAGCTTGTCGCGCTGCTTGCGCGAGAGGACGTGATCACCTGTCCGCACGACACCTATTCGTTTACCTCCAATGCCGACTTTATCGCGCTGCCCACCGAGCTGCACACGCCCTTTATAGAGGTGATCTCGCGCGGTGACGCGGCAGAGTACATGGGCAACCCTGCGGGGGCGACCTACGCGTGCTGCGAGGGCGGGTACTGGCAGGATGCCTTGCGCAAGGGCTCGAAAATGGGTGTGATAGGCGGCTCGGACGACCATCGCGGCATGAACGGCCGCGTGGATGACTCGCTGCTCTATCCGCAAAAATACCCGGGTGTGACGGGTGTGTGGGCAAGGGAAAACACGCCTGCTGCCATTTTTGAGGCACTTATGGCCAAGCGCACGTATGCGTTTATGATGGGCGAGAGTACGGGCGAGATGGGCGGCCGCATGGAGATCGATTTCAGGATCAACGGCCACTTTATGGGCGAGGTCATCACCCGTCCCGAGAGCCGTGATCTGCATATTTTCTATCGCGTCAAGGCCGACGTGGCCATAAGGCGCGTAACGCTGGTCAAGAATTGCCGCAATTACGTGGCGCTTTCTGCCGCATCCGAGCTGATTTTGGACTACAAGCAGGAAAACGAGACCGATTATTTCTATCTGCGCGTTGAGCTTGCCGACGGCCGCTTTGGCTGGACCTCCCCGATCTGGGTACAGGAGGCAAGGGAATGAAGCTCAAGGGAACGATCGGTTTGTTGCTCGCGCTTTTGTTGCCTGCCATCGCCATCGTGCTGGAGATCGCCTCGATCTCGCAGTACGCGGAAGCCAAGAGGGGTATGGTGGAGCATGAGGCGGTGGTGACGGATACGCAGGCGGCTCATGGCGGAAGATATTTCTCCCGGCAACGCATATTGATCAGCTATACGGTGGACGGCAGGGAATATGAACGACAGCTTGGCACGGATACGGCTATATCGGTGTCGGGCGGCTTTATGAAGCACTACCGCGAGGGGGACGTCGTCAAGATCTGTTACGATCCGCAGGATCCGAGCCGGATCCTTGAGGGACGCGCGCTCGCAGCGCAGATCTGCATGCTGATTTTTGCCTGCGTGGTATTTCTGTTCTTTTCGGGGCTGCTTGTGCTGCTCTGGCTGCCGCCCCCAAAAAGAAAAAGGGTGCATACGCACCGAAAAAAGAAATGACGAATTTTTATGCAAAAGGAGGTGCGGTCGTGGGATTTGATCGCGTACATTTCAAGGGAACGTTTCGCACGTACCAGCAAAGGGTGCTGGATCATGCGGATGAATATTTGCGCGATGGACGCATTCACGTCGTGGCAGCCCCGGGCAGTGGCAAGACCGTGCTGGGGCTGGAGCTGATCCGCCGCTTGGGACAGCCTTGCATCGTGCTGTCGCCCACTACGGCCATTCGCCAGCAATGGGGCGAGCGTTTTCGCGACCTGTTCTTGGACGACAAAGCAGATTTTGACACTCTGTATTCGGGAGATCTGCACCGTGTGCGCCTGCTGACCTCCATTACCTATCAGGCCTTGTTTACCGCGGTGGAAAAGCACGCGTCGGTGGACGTGGACGACGTGGATTGCTCGGATGTGGACGTGTTTGCTGCCGTCAAGCAATTTGGGATCAAGACGATCTGCCTTGACGAGGCGCATCACCTCAAAAATGAGTGGCAAAAGGCGTTGGAGAAGTTTATTGCCGCGCTGGACTCGGACGTGCGCATCATTTCGCTGACCGCCACACCGCCTTACGATGCCGAGGGCTCGGAATGGAATCGGTATCGCGCCATGTGCGGTGAGATCGACGAGGAGATCTTTGTCCCCGAGCTGGTGGGGCAAAGCACGCTGTGTCCGCATCAGGATTACGTATATTTCAACTACCCCACCGAGCAGGAGGTCGCAAGCTTTGCCGCGCATAAGACGCGAGCTGCGCAAGCGGTGGATGCGCTGGGCGCTTTGCCGTTTTTTGAGCAGCTTTGCGTGCAAATCAATGCGTCAAAGGACTATGAGGCTCTGTTTGCAAATACGGGAGAGTATGTGGCTCTTTTGGTGCTGCTGCGCCATTGGGGACAAAAAATTGATAAAAAGCTGATCGCGCAGCTGACCGCCAAGCGCGGGCTGCCGCTGTTTTCCATGAAGTATGCCGAGGTCGCCTTGCAGTTTTTGCTGGACGGTGCGCTGCTTGATCAGGCGAAAAAGGACGAGGTATTGGCCATTTTGCGCCATCATGCGGTGTATGAAAAGCGGCGCGTGACGCTTGCACTGAACGAAAAGCTCAGGCGCGCGCTGATCTCGTCGGTCGGCAAGCTGGAGAGCATCCGCGCAATCGCCAAAAGCGAGGCCGCCTCGATGGGCGAAGCGCTGCGCATGCTGGTGCTGACCGATTATATCAAAAAGGAAACGCTGGGCAGCATTGGCGAGGACAAGGGATTTGGCTCGGTCAACGTGGTCAGCATATTTGACGCGCTGCGACGCGACCTTCCGGACGTGCCGATCGGTGTGCTGTCGGGTACGCTGGTCATTCTGCCGCGCGGGATCGATCTTTCGGGTGTCAAATGCAAGACCGAGAGCATCCCCAATACCGCGTATTGCACCGTGGAATTCGCGGGCGAGACGCACAAGGCGGTGGATTTTGTGGGCAAGCTGTTCGAGAAGGGAGAGATCCGCGTGCTGGTCGGCACCAAATCGCTCTTGGGCGAGGGCTGGGATTCTCCTTGCATCAACACCTTGATCCTTGCCAGCTTTGTGGGCAGCTTTGTGCTGTCCAATCAGATGCGCGGTCGTGCTATCCGTATCGACAAGAATCACCCGGACAAGTCCGCCAACATCTGGCATCTGGTGACGGTTGAGCCGGAGTATTTGATCAAGGAAAAGGCGTCCGAGCGTATCAAGGAATACCTTGCCGAGGATCACAGCGTGCTGCATTCCTATGATTTCGAGGTGCTGACGCGTCGTTTTGACGCTTTTATGGGGCCGGATTACCAAAACGGCACGATTGAGAGCGGCATTGAGCGCTTGCGTGCCATCAAGCCGCCCTTTGACGCGCAGGGGATCGCACGCATCAATGCAGAGATGCTGGAGCGTGCCAAGCGTCGTGAGCAGGTCAGGGGCGCATGGCAGGGCGAGGTGGCGGACGGCAGCTTTGCCGTGGCCGTGGAGACCGAGGTGCCAAGGGAAAAGAGAGTTCCCACAGTGACCTTTTGGAATGCTGCGCTGACCGCGCTGCTTTCGATCGTGATCATGGCTCTGACGCAGGTGTTTGTCAACTGCCTGCAAAGGGTGCAAACGCTGCCCGCATTGGCGGCGGCGCTGCTGATCGCGCTTTTGCTGGTCGCCCTCTTTTTCCCGATCAAGAAGCTGATGCTGCACGTCAATCCCGCGCGGTCGATCAAAACGCTTGGGGTTGCTCTATATAAAACGCTGCGCGACTGCGATCTGATCGCGCCCTCGGCCAAGGTGCATACCAATATGGATAAGGAGCTGGCAAGCGTGTCGCTGCAGCTGCGCAATGCCTCGATCCATGATCAGAACGTGTTCAACACCGCCATGGCCGAGCTGCTCTCGCCCATTGAAAATCCGCGCTATATCCTGATCTCCAAGGGCGCATTGGGCTATCGCTATGTGCTTTCCTTTGCCTGCCCTGCGGTGCTTGGCAAGAAAAAGGAGTACGTTGAGGTGCTGACCGGGCATCTGAAGAAAACCGTGGGCAAGTTTGAAGCGGTGTATACCCACCGCGAGGACGGCCGCAAGCTGATTTTGAAGTGCCGCAAGCATTCCTACGTGACCTTCAATCAAAAGCTCATGAATAAAAAGTATAAGGTTTCGCATTGGAAATAAGGGGAACCGCGTGAAGCTTTGTTGACCTTCAAGCCAAATTGCGGTATCCTGTTTTTGATGGATCGCGCAGGGATCCCGCCTGCGCCCGTCGAAAAAATATTTTTGATCATTTACGAATTTTTTCACTTGTGGTTTGTTATATAGGTTGAAGAACGCATAAGGAGGTATATATGAAAAAATCATTTCTTATTTTGCTTTGCATGCTTTTGTTTCTGACCGCTTGCTCGGGTGGCAATGGGCCAAATTCGGGATTTACGGAAGAGGAAAATACCTGCCAAGAAGCCGTAAAACTGCTTGAAGCGGGTGACCTGCAGGGGGCGTACGATCTGTTCCTGAGCATCAAGGACTCCCCCGAGGCGGCAGAGTACTTGGAGAATTTCGTGTTCCGCTATGCGCGCAAGACCACTAAGAGCAACTCCGAGAGCACCGAGTCTGTGTATGAATACGATGAGTACGGCAGAGTAGTCAAAATTGAGAAAACCATCGATAGCGAGTACCGGGATCCCTATACCGAATTTACCATGTATGAATACGATGAACAAAACCGCGTGATCCAATATAATCATACTTGCTATGAATATGATGAAAACGGCAATATCGCCAAGGTAACCAGATCGAACGGCATGACTGCCGAGTTTGCGTATGACGGGCAGGGGAACAGGATAGAGGAAACGTACAAGACTGTTGACGGAGAGATCTATCTGACTTACACGCACGAATACAACGAACACGGTGACGTGGTGAAGTCGGTCAAGGATGATATATATGCGGGCGGGCGCTTTACGTTTACGTACGAGTATCAGTACGACGGGGACGGACGCATGATCCAAATGGTGGGCGGTACCGTAACAGACAAGTGGGAATACGACGAGTTTGGCAGAGAGATCAGGTATGAAAGACAAGAGACGAATGGCTATTATTATATCCGCTCCTCCAAGTATGACGAGTACGGAAACTTGTCGGAGCAAGCCACGGAAAAACTGCTTTTCCCGGGCTTTGAGAATGCTAAGCATACCACAGGCACGTACGAACGCGAGTACAATGAATACGGTGTGATCCTGTGGGAAAAATACTATGAGAACGGAAATCTGATGCTTACTACCCATTATGACGGTATTACGCTGTATTATAATCCCTACGGCGAGCCCGAGATCCCCGATGAATATTTGGGCATGGGTGCTTGATCCATGATGCTGTGTAAAAAAATCCCTGCGTTGATTGACAACGCGGGGATTTTGTGTTATACTTTTTTTGTATGTAAATGAAATATCTGAAAGGAAGTACAATTATGAAAATCAGAGTAGCTGAAATTGGTATGGGCGGCATCAGCGGTGCGCACGTGTCCGCATGGACCCGCATGGAGGACGTGGAGCTGGTTGCGATCTGCGACATTCGCCCCGAGATGATGGATCGTTATGACGGTATGATCACCGCACGCAAGTATACCGATTTTGACGAGATGTTGGCAAACGAGCAGATCGACGTGCTGGACATCACGCTGCCCACCTATATGCACGTTGACTATGCAGTCAAAGCAATGGAAAAGGGCATTCACGTGGTATCCGAAAAGCCGATCTCGCTGCACCGCGATCAGGTAGCACGCGCATACGAAGCAGCCAAGAAGAACGGCAAGTGCTTTATGGTCGCGCAGGTGCTGCGTTGGTGGCCCGAGTATGTATACCTCAAGGACTGCATTGACACCGGCAGATACGGCAAGCTGATCAGCGGTACCATGACAAGAATCGGCGGCATTCCCGTAGCAAGCTGGGATAACTGGATGCAGGATCCCGAGCGCAGCGGTATGGTGCCTTTTGACCTGCACATTCACGATCTGGATTTCCTGATCTACACTCTGGGCAAGCCCGAGGTAGAGCACGTATTCCACGGCATGGACTACATGCACGCGGTTTACAATATGGGCGGCGCACGCATTGCCTGCGAGGCAGCGTGGTTCCACGCACCCGTTCAGTTTGCGGCAACCTTCCGCATGCAGTTTGAGCATGCTGTGCTGGAGTTCAACGGCATGGGACTCAAGATCTACAAGGAAGACTGGTCCATTGAGGACATGAATTCGGGCAGCGTGATCGAAGAGGGCTGCTACGTGCCTCAGTCTGACGGCTACTACAACGAGCTGCGCTATTTTATCGATTGCGTCAAGGAGGGCAAATTCCCCGAGATGATCAAGCCCGAAGAGCTTGAAGCGGTCATTGATACCATCAAGGAAGTTTACGCGTCCAAGTAAGATAATGAAAGCAAAGCCCGAGGCATGGGGCTGAGAAATAAGCGAGAAATAGCAGGAATTTGTTCAAATATGAGCAAATTCCTGCTGCTTTTATTTATATACAGTGGTGAAAGAGCGGGGGAATGGGAACCCCTACCGTCGCTTCGCGCCACCTCGAGAAAAAAGAACAGGCAAAACTACCTGTTCAATCTTTCTTTAACTATTTGATCAATGTACGAACATACTCCGTAAAAATTCTTATCGAGTTGCTGATTTGTGATTCGTATAACCATCAAATCATACTTTTCAAGCTTTTCTGTCCGATATTGATCTTTTTTTATGCCTTCATCGGAATAATGCTGCGATCCATCTACTTCCACCACAAGCCTTGCATCTTTGCAATAAAAGTCAACAATGAAATCGTCGATCATTTGCTGTCTTCTGAAATTTACCGGATAGGTATGCAGAAAATCATACCATAAATGGTTTTCGTGTCTTGTTGCGTTTTTTCTTAGGTTTCTTGCTAATGTTTTATTCTTACCATTATACGGGAGCGGCATATCAAACTCCTTTCTGTTTTTCTCCATTATAACATAGGTCTTGGGAAAATTCAATAGTGTTTGATAAGCACCTGACCATTGTGGTGAAAGAGCGGTGGAATGGGAACCCCTACCACCGCAACCGCGTCACTTGTTTCCCTCGTGCCTCGGTCAACTGCGCTCCGCTGCGGTCCCCCTCCCCCGCGGGGAGGCTTATGAGCGCATCCGTTTTGCCTATTTGCCCGTTTCGGGAGGCTTTCACCATCCGTTTTGTGCGAATGATGGTGAGGTTGCCCGACACAAAGCCTCCAAGTCGGAGGCCCAAGCGGTCTTAGGAAGACAAATTGG
>JAZUSJ010000088.1:0-5653 GCA_045606685.1 Eubacteriales bacterium | reverse complement strand
GTAGCGGAGCGGCACGAGCGGAATGAATGACAGCCTAAATGGCTGTCAGAACGCGAGTGTGACCGAGCCGCAGCGAGAAGACCGCAGCGGAGCGAGTTTCAAAGCATTTTGCTTTGAAATGAGAGAAGCGGTTGCGGTGGTAGGGGTTTCCATTCCACCGCTCTTTCACCACTGTATGTAAACAAAAACAGCAGGAATTTGCTCGTTTCAGAACAAATTCCTGCTGCTTCCCGCTAATTTCTCAGCCCCATTGAACAAGTCTTTTTTGTATCATCTCGTCTGCCGAATAATATCAAACATCCTTATCCCATAAGAAAACGCCACTACTTTCGTAATGGCGTTTTCTTCAATTCATGGGTGTTTCTCCCACAAAGAGCTTGTTTTTTTCGTAAAGATATTCGTAAAGCAGATCGTCGTAGCAGATCTCACGGATGGTATTGGGCTGCTCTGCGTCCAGATAAGCCGCCACGTCCGCAACGGTCACCTTACCGCCCTGTCCGCTGCCTGTGCCAACGCCGGGAGCGAAGGTGTCGTAGTGCTTCTCTGCATACCTGTGCAAAGCAAGCGCGTACGCATCGTCGGAAACGGTCAGCCCCGCATCCTTCACGATGGCGTAAAAGATCATATCCTTCTCGGCATACGAGTAAGAGAGCGTCATGATCTTGATCTCATCCAGCTCAAAAGCAGCAAGCACCTCTTCATAGGAAACACCGTTGGCTACTGCCATGCGGCGGTAATAGTCCTCCATGGACTTCATGTAATAGCTTACCGCATCATCCGGCACGATCTCTGCCTTACAATTTGCCTCGCAGGCATCCCACAAGGCATCGTAAACCTTATCGTAATACTGCTCGTTCCACAGCTGCTCCTTATAATAGGCAAAAAACTCGTCAGCCTTGGTGCAGGCACCGCCCGTGTACGAGGAAACGAATGCATCGGTCAGATCGTGATATGCGCCCTTGATATAAGACACGGTCACGGTATAAGACATCGTGCGCCCCTCATTTTCCACGTTGACCAGCACGGGAATGCCGCAGGGTGCGCCCACAAGTCCGCGCACAAAATCGTCGGGCATGCTGCCGCCCTCGGCAAGCGTGACCTCCACGTCGCTCTCCCCGACAAGCGAGCCGGTCGTGGCATTGTAATAGGAAAGAACGAGCGTGTCCCCCCATTTGGCAGTCCCGTCGGTGATCTTATCATATAAGCCGTTGACCGTTTTGATGCCTTCGATGGCTTCGTTCACCTGCTCGTCGGTCACCTCAACGCCATCAATGCTGATCTCCAGGCCCGTGTATGCACCAAGCGTTACGTACGATTCCAGCGGCATGGACAGATAATCCGGAATGTCTACAAGATCAGCCGACTGCGAGGGCGGTGGGGCAAGATCCGCCGTTTCCTGCTCCAGCATTTGATCCACAGAGGTGCAGGCACTACACAGGCCCAAAAGCGCAAGCACAAGTGCCGCCCACTTGAAATACTTCATAAAAATCTCCTTAAATGGCACAAAAGGATTCATCACGCATGATGCGCATGAATCCTTTACGTGTGGTTTTTGATGGTAAAGACGGATTAGTCTTCCTTCTGCTTCAGAGTGATTACCTGCTTGCCGCCGTAGAAACCGCAAACCTTGCAAACACGATGTGCCAATACCATTTCATTGCATTCGGGATTGGAGCACTTTACCATACCGGGCATAGCGAGCTTGGAGTTGTTGGATCTTCTCTTGTCTCTGCGTGCCTTGGATACCTTTCTCTTCGGTACTGCCATAATTACACCTCCTCTTTGGCGTACAGGCCTATACCGTACACCGCATTATATCAATTTTTTTATAAACTTATATCTGTTACCGATTGCCGGTTACATTCAAAACTTATTCGTCGCTCTCTTCCAAAAGCTTTGCAAGCACTGCAAGTCTGGGATCGATCTCACGCGTGGCACAGCCGCACTTGCCGTACTTGAGCTGCTTGCCGCACTTGGGGCAAAGCCCGGGGCAATCCTCATCGCACAGGAATTTCGTGGGGAAAGAAAGGATCATTTCCTCCACCAGCTGCTCGTCGATATCCAGCTTTCCGTCGCGGATAATGATGTATTCGTCCACGTTATCGTCGATCTGCTCCTGCGTCAGCGACCTCTCATCTGCCACGGTGCGCTCAAAGCAGACCGTGTAGATCCCCTCAACGTCGTCTAAGCATCTTGCGCAGATAGTTTTGTAAGGCATGTCTGCCTCCAGCTCCAGGCGCATATATCCGCCCGTGTCGGTCACCTGACCTACCACGTGCGCATCGGCAGTGAACTCCACGCCTGCACAAGGCTCGGGCTTGATGCAATAATCCACAGGCAGGACGTCAACTTCTCCTCGAAGCATGGGGCCCATGTCAAGAATCATATGCACACCTCCCGTAATTTTCAAACGACATAAAAAGCGACAGTAAATATTATAACTGCTAATCTCGATTTTGTCAAGTGTTTTTTTAGATTTATCGCTTTTTTTTCATTTTTAGTGAATTCCCAAAGTAAATTCCACAGTGGAATTTACTTTGGGAATTGACTGAAAAGTTTTTTGTAAACGTTCTGTGAACGGAAGTCTTGACAATCGGGCAAAAGAATGGTATACTGACCAAAGGAAATCCTGTAAGGAGGCAATTATGGCACGTTTTGCGATCGTTTGCGAATACAATCCCCTGCACCGGGGCCACGTCTACCATCTGGACAGCGCACGCGCTGCAGGTGCGGAGTGCGTTGTTTGCATCATGAGCGGCAACTTTACGCAGCGTGCAGAGCCTGCCGCAGCACACAAATATACAAGGGCGCTCGCTGCGCTTGCGTGCGGTGCGGATCTTGTGATCGAGCTGCCCTTTCCCTATTGCGCGTCAAGTGCCGAAATTTTCGCTTCTGCGGGCGTTGCCGCTGCGGATGCGTTGATGGCCGACACGGTATTCTTTGGCAGCGAGTGCAACGATATTGCGCTTCTGGAGCGCTGCGCACGCACGGTCTGCTCGCAAGAGTTCAGGCAGGAATACAAAGGCCTGATCAAGGCCAACATCGGCACGGCTGCGGCTTACGCGCAGGCCCTTGCGCGCACGTCGGGCGATTCCCTGCCCACGCTTTCCAACGATCTTCTGGGGATCGCATACTGCAAGGCGATCCTTGCGGGAGAATACGATATCACCCCTCTTTGCATCGGCCGCAAGGGAGCAAATTACAACGACCAAGCCCTGACCGACGCATATCCCAGCGCGACGGCCCTGCGCAAGCTATGGCGCGAGCGCGGACTTGACGCGCTTGAGGCGCATTTGCCCAAGGCTACCTACGACGCGCTTTGCCTTGCCCGCGCGCAAGGAGAGCTTTTGGCAACCAACGGTGCATACGACACCGCCCTTTTGTCCATTCTGCGCGTGCAAACACCCGAGCAGATACAAGCCTGCGCGCTCTGCGGCGGAGGGCTTGGGGATCGCATTCTGCACGCTGCCCACCAAGCGACCGATCTTGACGGGCTTTACGCGCTTTGCGCACACAAATCCCTGCCCGATTCCCACGTGCGCCGTGCCGTTTTGTACGCAGCCCTTGGCATTACAGACCGGGATCTGCACCGCACGCCCGCATATTTTTCAGTGCTTGCCGCCAACCAAGCAGGCAGAAAAATGCTTGCCGAGCTGCGCCGCACCTGTCCCGTACCGCTGATCACAAAGCCCGCAGACGCACCCGATTGCAGGCAGCGCCAGCTTTCCGACCGTGCCGACGCGCTGTACACGCTGGCCATGGAAAAGCCGCAAAGCAGCGGATTTTTCAAAAGAAAGTCCCCTTTTATGGCACTATGAGTGAATTTTTTATGAATATCCTTGACTGGGCGGGCATTGTATGCTATAATAATTTGATTGTATATTGTTTTTTCTATAATATAGATGTTTAAGGAGGTCACATCATGGCAAACGAAACACGCGCGCAGGTTGGCGGCGAATACCTTTACTATAAAGATAAGCCCTTGGTTCGCGAGGGTAACACCATTTGCTACGGCGATATGAACGAATCCTGCATTCTGATCTTAGAGATCATGTCCTACGTCAAAAACGACAAGGGCGAAGAGGTTCCCGGTAAGATCCTGATCCAGATCATTGATTCCAAGGATCCCACAAAGATCATCAAGCAGGGACAGAAGGACGGATTGCACGATGCCTTCAGCATGGGCCTGATCTGGCTGGAACGCGCTCTGCTGGCATAAAAATGCGCAAAAATCAAATGCTTCTACCCTGTGTAGGAGCATTTTTTGCAAAAATACACGTAAAATACCGGCGCATATCAAAAAAGTGTGCTATAATAAGACATTACTATCAAAAAAGTGTGCTATAATAAGACATTACCACATGGAGGTAGCATCCGTGAAACCACAAACGAGATACAATTTGATCTGGCGGCTTTTGCGCATCCCCGTTGCCCTGTTCTGTCGGCTGAAATTCGGCTATACCTACAAGGTTGCCGAAAATCTGCCCGATCACTATATCGTGCTTTCCAACCACACCACCGATTATGACTGCGTTTTCGTGGCCTGCTCATTCAAGCGGCAGATGTACTACGTGGCCAGCGAGCATATTGCACGCTGGAAGCACGGCTTTGGCCTCTTGAACTGGGCGCTTGCTCCCATTCTGCGCAAAAAAGGCACGACTGCGGCAGCCACCATCATTGACATTCTGCGCAAGGTGCGCAAGGGCGCAAACGTTTGCATGTTTGCCGAGGGCGTGCGCTCCTGGGACGGTAAGACCTGCGACATCGCTCCCACCACGGGCGGCCTTGTCAAGGCGGCGCGCTGCGGTCTTGTCACCTACCGCATCTCGGGCGGCTATTTTGCAAGCCCCATGTGGAGCACCAAAAACACGCGTCGCGGCTACGTACACGGCCGTCCCGTGGGCATCTACACCGCCGAGCAGATCGCGCAGATGAGCGAGGACGAGGTCAACCGCATTATCAGAGAGGATCTGTACGAGGACGCTTACGCGTGCCAGGAGCAGCGCCTGAGCAAATACCGCGGCAAAAATCTTGCCGAGAAAATGGAAAATCTGCTTTATATCTGCCCTGTTTGCGGCAAGGTGGACACCATCCGCTCACAAAAAGACCGCGTCTTTTGCACCGCGTGTGATTTTTCCGCCACCTACGATGCCTACGGTTATCTGCACGGCGCGCCCGACAGGACGCTGACCGCGCTTGCTGCCCGTCAACGCGAAGCTGCCAAGGCACTCGTATCCGGGCAGACCGCTTTTTTTGCCGAGGACGCAAGGGTTTACACGGTGGATAACCACGAGGAAACCGTAATCGCACAAGGAAAATTCGTCATGGATGCAAACGGCATTACCTGCACAGAGCTGCACGTTCCCATGTCCGAGATCAACGAGCTTGCCATGCGCGGCCGACGCTTCCTGCTCTTCAGCTTTGGCAAGACCTATTGCGAAATGACCGCCCCCGACGGCAACAATATCTACAAGTTCTTTGAATACTATCAGCTTGCGCAGGCTATGCAAAAGCAAGAGCAGGCATAAAAACACAAGCCATCACATACGTGGTGGCTTTTTCACGTTCTGCTCTTGGTAAAAGAGCGTCCGTATGGGAACCCCTACCACCGCAACCGCGTCACTTGTTTCCCTCGTGCCTCGGTCAACTGCGC
>JAZUSJ010000087.1:0-4095 GCA_045606685.1 Eubacteriales bacterium | reverse complement strand
TGAATGATCTTTTATTTTGGATCGGTTTCATATCGGTCCTCCAATTCAATTACAGTTGCCAGACAAGGGAGTCGGGAGTGATGTCAAGATCAGGCTGCGGCAGCTTTTGCGCCAGCGCCTCCAGCTCGGGACGCGCCTTGGCCAATGCCTGCCAATAGGGCTCGTCCAAAAAGAACAGCCCGCTCATCAAAAACAGATTGCGCAGTCCGCAAGAGATCTCCAATCGCAGCTTTTGCACCAGATTCTCGGGCGAGAGCGCATTTTCGGGGTAGACGGTGGATTCGCTGAACGCATTTTGCGCACAGCCGATCGCGTGCAGATGCGCCAAGATCGAATTTCGGAGCGATTTTTCGCCAAGCGGATGGGTAAAGCTGGCATCCTCAAAATGCCCTTCCCCGATGCGGAACAGCGCATGCGGATAGCGCGCCTTGATGCGCGCGATATCCACGCCGTGGCGACCATCTCCGTTGTGCATGATCATAATCCCCGGTGTCATGCCTGCGGGTACGGTCTGCTCCAAAAAGTTCAGCACCGCGTCACATTGCACGTCACTCCACGCGCGCCAAAGGTCGTCCCCTTGGGTGGCAGTTGCGAAGATCTCGGGTGCTGTCAGGTGTGCGTAATGCGGATATTTTTGATAAAACGCCTGCATGCACGCAGGGCAACAGCAGCCCTGCAGCGCAGGCCCCCAAGGGCCGACGCGCAGATCGTCGTCATAAAAAAGCTTGGTAAAGCCAAGGTCATACAGCTGCTCTGCCACCTCGCGGCTCTCTTTGAGCATATTTTCGTTTCTGATGCAGCTTGCAAGAGCGACGGGCTGCCCCTGTGCGTTCACGCGGTTTTGCCACGCAGGCGGCAAGCCGGGATCGCCCGCGTCGCCAAGCAAAGCGCCCCCACCGTGTCCTACGGGAACGGTCAGCGCCTGCACCTCAAAGCCGTGCTGCTCAAGCAGCGTCTTGGCGCAGCGTATCTCCTCTTTGGTGGCAAGCCAAGTGCCGTACGTATAGCAATCCAGCCACACCGTCTCCACGCCTGCCCCTTGCATCCACGCAAGGCGCTGCGCGGCATTGGGGGCTTGCAGAATGGCACGCGGCTCAAAATCATAATGAAAATGCAGTATATTCTCCATATTATTCCTCATATACAACGCGCAAGGCGTCGGGCAACCGACCGCTCGTGCTGTGCAGTTCGGTGCCTCGCGTCCGAAGCTCGGCAAACGCGTCAAGCATCTGATCGGTGATCATTTCTCCGGGTACGACCAAAGGAATGCCGGGAGGATACGCCCACACGTACTCGGCAGAAACAAAGCCGTCGGCTTGCTCGACAGGTACGCTGTCGCTTGCAAGATCCGCCACCTGCCAGGGTGCATAAACCGTATGCAGCTGCGGCAACGTGGGGGTAGACGCAAATGCATCAGCCTCTATGCAAGTATCGATCTCGCATAGCGCACGGGCAAGGAGCGCAAAGCCCTCATCCGTGTCGGCAAGCGAGGTCATGGCAATGATATAGTCACTCGCAGCCATTTCGACCTCGATCAGGTAGTCGCGTCGCAAAAGCTCTGCCAGCGCGTGTCCCGTAAGAGCCGTGCCGCGCGTGCTGATAACCAGCTTGCCGGGATCATAAGCAAAGACGCAGCTTGGCAGATCCCTGCGAAACAGTACCTGCAAATGCGACATTGAATCGGTTGCCGCCTCAAAGGCGCAAAGCCTTTGCCTCCATGCATCCATCAGTTCCCCCGCGCGGCCTTCAAGCAAATGCACGCAGCGTGCAGCCTGCTCCATCAGAATATAGGACGGACTGGAGGTTTCAAACACGGCCAGACGGGCGGCAAACGCATCGGGATCGGGGCATCTCTTGCCCACAAGCGCAAGGGCTGTCTGCGTGGGTGCGGGCAGCGTTTTATGTAAGGAGCAAATGACAATATCCGCACCAAGCGCGACGGGATGCGCGGCAAAATCGCCAAGTCCCAAATGCGCTCCGTGCGCAGCGTCCACCAAAAGCAAAGCACCGCGTGCATGCGCAACACGGGCGATGCCCGCAATATCGCTGATCACGCCCTCGTAGGTGGGGCTTGTCAGAATGACCAGCCTTGCGTCGGGCGCATCGGCCAATGCGCGATCCACCTCTGCGGGCGTAATGCTTGCGCAAATGCCGCTTTCGGGATGGGCTTTGGGGTATATATACGTCGGCTTCAAGCGGCAAAGCTCGATGCCGTGATAGACGGATTTGTGACAGTTTCGCGCCATGACCACAGAGCGATCATGCCCTGCATACGCGCAAATGGCGGCCAGGATGCCGCAGGTAGAGCCGTTTACCAGAATATGTGCGCGGCCTGCTCCCCAAAGGCGCGCGGCACGGTTGCACTCATCCAGTATCACACCGCTCATATCGTGTAAATTATCGCTTCCCGCGATCTCGGTAATGTCGCGGTCGTAGGGAAACTTGCTGTCTTGCAACAGCGCGTTGCGCTTATGCCCCGGCATATGGAAGGGGTATTTGTCAAGGCCGTCCAGCATGGCGGATATCCGATTTTTATCCATGGCTGCCTCCCTTCGGCTTGACCGATTCGTAAAATTCCAGCGAGTCAAAGCCTCGTCCCAAATGATTGAGCAGGTAGGTCTGCGCGGTGCGTGAGAATTCGGTTACGTCCTGTGCATCTGCCAGTTCAAAGGAGAATACGCGCTCGGGCGCAGCGTGCAGCACGTAGCGCACGGCAGCCGTGACTGCAGGCGTCATGGCGCAAAGCACGCTTTTTTCGCGATCTCCGTCCGCATCCGCGCCCACCATGGGTGTACGCACCTGCTTGGACTGACGGGACAGGCATTCGGCGCAAAGCAATCGGCCGTTCATGACGTCCAGATAATTGAGCCGCTCGTCCACGCTGCCGCAGCGGCAGCAGGCATCCAGCTCGGGAAAATAGCCCGAAATGGCAGCGGCACGCAGCTCAAACACACCCTTGACCAGCTCCTGCGGCTTTTTTTCGCGGCCGATCAAGTAGAGCGAATTGAGCAGCATGCGCAAAAGCTCGGGGGCAGGCTCGTCGCGATCCGAAAGCTCGTTGGCCACATCGCAAAGATACACGCCAAGGCTCATGCGCACGATATCGGCAGAAAGCTCGTAAAACGCATTCAGCACGCTTCCCTGGCGCAGCCAGTACAAGTCGCCCTTGCGATACAGCTCAAAATTTCCGTACGTAAACATCTGAGAGCATGCCATAGCGGGATTTTTGAGTGATTTGCCGCCCTTGACCATCACGGAAATTCTTCCGTGCTCTGCGGTCAGGATCTGCAAAAGCTTGTCGTGGTCGCCTGTGTTGACCACACGCGTGACCAATCCGTCGGTGCTCATTTGCATGGTGGTGCTCTCCTTTCATTATTTATGCTCGTGCAACAGAGTTCTCAGCTCTTACTTACAAAATCAAAATGGTGTTATTGATTACGCTGAGATAATTTTCTCCGTTCTTTTTTGACGGAGTAGCCGCAAAAAAAGAACCAAAAAACGGCAAGAAAGACATTTCGCCTCTGCGGAGGCGAGGAGGGCTTCGCGCCCTCCACCTGCGCAAACTTTTGGAAAAGTTTGATCAAAACCTTCAATACTTATTCCGGCTTATATCCGAAATTGGAAACGGCTGCGGCACTCTCGCGCCAATTCTCCTTGACCTTTACCCAAAGATTGAGGTAGACCTTGGTGCCAAGCAACGCCTCCAGATCCTGACGCGCATAGGTGCTGACTCTCTTGAGCTCCTCACCGTTCTTGCCGATGATAATGCCCTTGTGCGACGCCTTTTCACAGTAAACGGTTGCGTAAATGCTGACCAGCGTGCGCTGATCCTCAAACTTGTCGATGACGACGGCGATACCGTGCGGCACCTCCTTATTGAGCGTGCGCAAAAGCTTTTCGCGGATCAATTCTGCCGCCACCTGGCGCTCAGGCTGATCAGTGGCAATATCCTCCGGGAAATACCAAGGAGATTCGGACAGGAAGGGCTTGCATTCGTCCAGTACCTCCTTGACACCCTTGCCGTTCTTGGCGCAGATCGGCACGACCGCAGAAAACGCATGCTTGTCCGCATAAGCGGCAATGGTCTTGGCCACG
>JAZUSJ010000086.1:0-9945 GCA_045606685.1 Eubacteriales bacterium | reverse complement strand
TGAAAAGGCTCGAGCGAAACTTTCATCCTGCGGAGGGGATCCGTCAGGGTGGAGGCAAGCGAAACTTTTTATGAGTGAACTTAACCGAACTGAAACTTAACCAAAGGATATCATATGAATTTACTTACCGATGCCATCAGGCAGGATGGCGAATATGCGCAGCTGCTTGCTGCCGTCAAGCGCGGTTTTCGCGACAAAGCCCTCCCCTTGCTCGCCAACGGCCTTTGCGAGGGTGCTTCGGATGCCTTTATCACCTCGCTTCTGCAAGATACCGCCTCCCTGACGCCCTCCCCTGCCCTGATCGTTTGCTCCGAGGAAAAGGAATGCCTGCGCACAATGGATATGCTCGCGCTCTTTGGCATAACCGCCGCCTTTTACCCCGTGCGCGATCTGACCTTCTATAACGTTTCCGCCTCGCACGAATACGAGCATGAGCGCATTCGCGTTCTCTCCGGGATTCTTTCGGGGGCTTTTGACGCGGTCATTACCACCCCCGACGCCATGCTTGGCTATACCATCCCCTCTGCCCGTCTGCAAGACGCAACCCTGACGCTGGATTTCGACACGCGCATTGAGCCCGAAGACCTTTCCCGTCACCTGATCGAGGCGGGATATGCGCGCGTGGACATGGTAGACGGTGCGGGGCAATTCGCTCACCGCGGCGGCATTATCGACATCTATCCCCCCATCGGCACCTTTACCGACGAGGACGGCAAGGAGATCAGCGGCTCGCACCCCTTGCGTATCGAGCTTTTTGACGACGAGATCGACCGCATGGTCTTTTTCGACATTGACACCCAGCGTACCGTCACCTCCATTACCTCTGCCACCATCCCCCCTGCACGAGAGATCCTTTGCAATGCCGAGGCGCACCGTGCGCTGACCAAGGCTGTCAAGGATCGCCTGCGCACCTGCCGCGACGACGATGCACGCGCAACGCTGACAAGTGAGCTGGCCTCTCTGGGAGGCAGCGAGGATAAGAGTGCTGCAAACTGCGCAGCAAACTGCATAGCAGATCTGCATTTCATTGACAAATACATTTCCCTTGTCTACCCCGAGCGCGCCTCGCTGACCGATTACTTTGACCGCAAGCCGCTCATTCTGGTGCGCGCCACATCGGCCGTGACCGACCGCCTCAAGGCCTCTGCCAAGCAGATGGATCTGACCGTGACCGAGCTGGTGGAATCCGGCACCATTTCCTCAACATGGGCGGAATATCAGAAAGCCCCCGTGGAATTCGAGCGTTTTCTTGACAAGGGTGTGACCGTACACGTGGATTCGCTCTCCTACGGCATGTCCGGCAAGAGGCTGGGCGGCATTTACGGCTTCCGCACGCGCCACATGGTCTCCTATGCCGAGAACTTCCAGCTGCTTTGCGAGGATCTGACAGGCTACATGCGCGGCGGCTACCGCACGGCTGTGATGGCCGAAAACGAAACAGCCGCCAAAAATCTGGCAGAGATGCTGGGCGACCACGGCTTTGACGCGGTGGTGGAATCCGCCAAGCACCCTTTGCAGGCAGACGCGCTCAAAAAGGACGAGATCACCGTTGTTTGGAGCAGCTTTTTGTTTGGCTACGAGCTGATCACGCCGCGCATCGCGCTTCTCTCTACCAATCCCGACGGCAAGACCGCCACGCTCTCGGTGCAAGCCAAGCCCGCGCGCAAGAAAAAGCAGCGTGAGGGGACGGCTGCCATCCTTTCCTATGCAGATCTCTGCGAAGGTGATTACGTAGTACACGAAACCTACGGCATTGGTATTTACACAGGCATTGAAACGCTCAGCACGTCGGGTGCCAAGCGCGACTATATCGGCATCAAATACGCAGGTGCCGACAAGCTATACATTCCCGTGGAAAAGCTGGACATGGTGTCCAAATACATTGGCGCACGTGCCGACGACGGCACGGTCAAGCTCTCAAAATTCGGCACCGACGGTTGGCAGAAATCCAAGGCACGCGCCAAGGCAGCCGTCAAGGACATGGCCAAGGAGCTGATCCAGCTCTACGCACAGCGCATGCGCGTCAAAGGTCACGCCTTTCCGCCCGACGAGGACTTCCAGCGCGACTTTGAGGCTGCCTTTGCCTACAACGAGACCGAAAGCCAGCTGGACGCGGCCGAGGACATCAAGCGCGACATGGAAAAGGCCGTCCCCATGGACAGACTCCTTTGCGGCGACGTGGGCTACGGCAAGACCGAGGTCGCCTTCCGCGCGGCCTACAAGGCCGTCATGGGCGGCAAGCAGGTGGCGATCTTAGTTCCCACCACCATTCTCGCCCTGCAGCATTTCCAGACCGCCACCGCACGCATGCGTGCCTTTGGCGTCAACATTGACATGGTTTCCCGTTTCCGCACGCCCAAGCAGCAGGAGCAGATCCTGCGCAGGCTGGAAAGGGGCGACCTGGACATCATCATCGGCACGCACCGCCTGCTTGGCAAGGACGTGAAATTCAAGGATCTCGGCCTTCTGATCGTGGACGAGGAGCAGCGCTTTGGCGTGGCGCAAAAGGAAAAGCTCAAGCAGTTGGCAGGCAACATTGACGTGCTTTCGCTCTCCGCAACGCCCATCCCCCGCACGCTCAACATGGCCATGGGCGGTATTCGCGACATCTCGATCCTCGACCAGGCCCCCGGCAACCGTTTGCCCGTACAGACCTACGTGCTGGAGCATGATCCGCTGATCGTGCTGGAGGCCATCCGCAAGGAGCTGCGGCGCGGCGGACAGGTCTTCTATCTGCACAACATGGTGGAAAGCATTGACGGTGTGGCGGCAGAGCTTGCCAAGAACCTGCCCGACGCACGCATCACCGTGGCGCACGGCAAGATGGACAAGGAGACCTTGGAGGATATCTGGGAAAAGATGATCCGCGGTGAAATCGACATTCTGGTCTGCACCACCATCATAGAAACCGGTGTGGACGTTCCCAACGCAAACACCCTGATCGTGGACAACGCGCACCGCCTGGGACTTTCGCAGCTGCACCAGCTGCGCGGACGCATCGGGCGCAGCGCGCGTCGCGCCTACGCCTACTTCACCTTCCCCGCAAACCGCGCCCTGCCCGAGATCGCGCAAAAGAGGCTGGAGGCCATCAAGGATTATGCCGAGTTTGGCGCAGGTTTCAAGATCGCGCTGCGCGACATGGAGATCCGCGGTGCGGGCAATTTACTGGGTGCAGAGCAGCACGGACACCTGGATGCCGTGGGCTATGACATGTACATCAAGCTGCTCAAGAGCGCGGTACTGGAGGAAAAGGGCGAGGTGCAGGAGCAAAAGCAGGAATGCACGGTATCCCTGGACTACGACGCCTACCTGCCCGACACCTACGTGCGCTATCCCGGCCAGCGCATGGCACTCTACAAGAGAATTGCACTGATCGAAACCGAATACGACCGCGACGACATTGCCGACGAGCTGCTTGACCGCTACGGCGACCTTCCCGTACAGGCCGAAAACCTGCTTTACGTGGCGCTCATCCGTGCCGAGGGCGCGGCCTGTGACATCAGGCAGGTCCGTCAGGACGGCAGCACGGTGGCCATTTACCCCAACAAATTCCGCTATGAGATCTGGGCGGACCTGTCGCGCATGCTGGGCGGCAGACTCAAAATGGTGCTTTCGGGTGAGCCCCATATGGTGCTGCGGCTCAAGGAAAAGGAGAACGCGCTGCGTCTTATTCATAAAATGTTTGTAAAATATACGGAACTTAGCAAACAATCCGACGATTGAATGCGCTATAATGAATAGTGAATCATAATAAAAAAGGAATGATCATATGAAATCTTGCAAAGTCAAATTGCTTTTATTGATCCTGGTATTCGCCCTCTGCCTTCCTATGCCGGCAGGCTGCTCGGACAAGCACGGAAAAACGCTCTTGTCCCTTGAGGACACCACTCTCTCGGTCAACACCTACGAGCTGTTGCTTTCGCGCATGAAGGGGACGCTGGCAAAATACCAGTACGACGTGGACAGCGATGCCTTCTGGTCCACCGTGGTAGACATGGACAACTCGACCTACGACGAATATTTCCGCGCCACCATTCTGGAAAATGCAAAGACCTACGTAATCGGCACTTACCTGTTTGACGAGGTCTACGGTCTGAAGCTCTCCTCCGAGGTGCTGGACGCGATTGACGGGGAGCTTGCAGAGTACGTGGACTACGACGGTGACGGCTCCAAGGCCGCGCTCAACCAGATCCTTGCGGAATACGGCGTCAATTACGACATTCTGCGCGACACGTACATCATGGAAGCCAAGATCGACGCGCTCAAGCTGCACCTGTACGGAGAGGGTGCCTCCAAGATCGCAGGAAACGTCAAGGAGGAATACTGCCAGACCAATTTCGTCTGCTTCAAGCAGGTATTCCTTGCCTCCTACTACTACATCTGCGAGACCGACGAGAACGGTGACGACATCTACTACACCACAAACTCGCTTGGCAACAAGATCGTCTGCTACGACACCGAAAACGGCAGCACCAAGACCGACAAGAACGGAAACGTCATCAAGGACAAGAACGGCTACGAGGTCTACTTTACCGAGGACGACAAGATCGCTTACGACAAGGAAAAAGGGACGACCTCCTACGTGTTCAACAAGGACGGCCAGCCCGAGGTCGGTGATTATACCAAGGAGGAGCTGGCAGAGATCAAGCAGCAGGCAAAGGATCTTCTGGCGCAGATCTCCGAGGCCGACTATGACAACTTTGAGGTGCTGATGGAAAAGCACGGAGAGGACGAGGACGCACAGTCCTACGAAAACGGCTACTATCTGCATAAGGATCCCGCAAATTACGATTCCTACACCTATCTGCAAAGCATCGTCAAGGAGCTTGGCGGCATGGAGGTAGGAGAGACCGCGCTTGTGGAATCCGATTACGGCTACCACGTCATCATGAAGTACCCCATCGAAGAGGGTGCCTGGGACGATGAGGACAACAAGGACTGGTTCGAGGGCTTTGAGGACGGTCTGATCGAGGATATGTTCTTCTCCCTTTGCAAGACTTACATGGATCGCGTCCAGATCGACCAGGCGGTGCTGGACACCGTTCCCTCCATGAAGCAGATCGGTATCAATTTCTATTACTGATATCAAGAAAGGAAGCCTTACCATGAAATACTGTAAGCTCGCGCTGCTCCTTGTCTGCCTTGCGCTGGCGCTGACGCTGGCCGCTTGTCAGACTCCCGACACACCCGACACAGACACCGATGCCTCAACCGAGCAAAGCACCGACGCGCCCACCTCTCCCGAGGCGGATCCCGATGCGCTCGGATCCTACACGGTGTACCTCAGCGCAGACGCAACCGTATGGGAGCGTAAGTGCGCAGAAGCACTGATTTCCAAGCTCGAAGCGGCAACAGGCACGACCTTGTCGCTCAATCGCGATGACAGCGCACGCACGGATTGCGAGATCATCATTTGCGGCAATCCCGCCAAGGCAGGCTTTGATGCAGACAAGATCGGCTACAACGGCTATGCCATCAAACGCGAGGGCAACAAGCTGACGCTGTCCGCCGCCATTGAAAACGGCATGCTGGCAGCCGTGGACTACACGATTGCCAACGTCATCAAGGACGGCAAGGTCGCAAAGGACTGCGACGTGCTGACCGAGCAGGACACCGCACTCGTCACGCCCGATCCGAACAAGCACATCAACGTGACCATTTCGGGTGACACGGGCTATGACATTTACAAGCTCCCCTCCATTCTCAACAGCGGCTACCGCTACGGTGCCTCGATCATCGTCAACGGGGACGGCACCATGGACGCCTGGTTTGCCACCACGGGCTGCGGTACGCAGCAATGGGACTGGATCTCCTGGCGCCACTCCGAGGACAACGGCAAGACCTGGAGCGAGGAAAAATGCGTGCTTCAGCCCACGCCCGACAGCTACGACCACTACTCCTGCTGTGATCCCGGTGTGATCTACTGGAACGGCTACTACTATATCGGCTACACCTCCACGGTCAACGCCAACATGTGCGACAACTGCATTTTTGTGGCGCGCTCCGAAAACCCCGACGGCCCGTTTGAAAAGTGGAACGGCAGCGGCTGGGGCGGTGACGATCCGCAGCCCATCGTGTTCTTCTCCGAGCCGCAGAACATCTGGGGCTACGGTGAGATCAGCTTCGTGGAGCTCAACGGCACGCTCTACATGTACTACACCCTGACCGGTGCGGGCGGCCACTGCACCATGGTTTCCACCGCCAACGCGCTGGATGAAAACTGGCCCGCTACCATGGAATACCGCGGAATTGCCGTAAACGGTGGCTCCAACGACTCGCTTGACGTCAAATACGTTGAAGAATACGGCAAGTTCCTTGCCATCTGTACCGACGCAAGACTGAGCTCCGACTCTTACCTTGCTTTCTATGAATCCAACGACGGCATTACCTTTGAGCGCGTTGACGTGGTCAAGCAAAACGTCTACCATTACTGCCACAACTCGGGCATGGCAGGCACCAAGAACGGTCACATTGCCCCCGACACCCCGACCTTTGCAGCCTACGCTTACGGCAAGGACTGGGGCGTTTGGAACACACGCGTGCAGGACTTCACGCTCTCCCTGACCGATACGATCGATTTGAGCGAGCTGCATGTCCCCAACATCAAGGCAGAAACGGCACGTGACGAGCGCGATCCCGCCTCTCTTGAATTCGTTGCCATTTCCGCGCGCGAGAACGACGTAATGTACGTATCCTCCCGCTCCAAGGGCGTAACGCTCAACCTTTACGCATGCACCACCTTCCAGAACGAATGGACCTCGCTGCGCAAATACAAGGACGAGCTCAAGCTGCAAAGCAGCAACACCGACGTGGCAACCGTTGAGGACGGTTCGCTGACCGTCAGGATTAAGGGCGTGGGCAAGACTGTCATTACAGTCGAATTCCGCGGCATGATCACGCAGGTCTGCGTCAAGGTCTACGACAAAACCGCCTCCACAGGTGCTGTGACGAGCTTTGTTCCCTTTATCACAAATACCTTTACCATTGACCAGACCGCTCCCCTGCCTTACAACCCGCAGATCAAGTCGATCATCAGCTACGACGACGCAACCTGGATCGAGGGCTGGGGCAACATACACGGCATCACCTACGAATACGACGATGCCAAGATCCGCGTCAGCAGCGAGGGTGTGGTCTACCCCGTCAGGGAAGGCACGCACGAGATCACGGTCAAGTGTGCAGGATTTTCCTACAAGGTCACGGTCACGGTCATTGCCCCCGAAAAGATCTTTACCTATGAAAATATTGACTTTACCGATCCTGCCGCCTCGCGCGTGATCGGCGCTACCAATGACGCAACCGTCAAGATCACCGAGCAAGGCCTGCTTTGCACCGCAGCCTCGGGCGAGGATCCGTTGGTGTATCTGAGCTACGTTTCGGGAGCGATCGATACCGCAAAGATCAGATCGATCACGCTGACCTACAAGTTAGAGCCCGGCACCTCCAAGACCACGGGGCAGATATTCTTCCTGACCGAGGCCAATCCCACCCCCTCGGAGGCCGCTTCTCAGAAGTATCAGATGCAGGCGGACGGCGAGTGGCATACCGTCACCATCGAGCTTGCGGGCAAGTCATTCTGGAAAGGCATGCTCAGCCAGTTCCGCTTCGACTTCCTTGATCACTGCGAGCCGGGAGAATCACTCCTGCTGCAGTCGATCGTGCTGAATCCGGTTGAAGAATGATCCGTATATGATTCAAGGAGCCGAATCCTTGGCGTGATACTCTTAACGGAGTATCACGCCAGTTCTATTCGCCTACGGCGAGTGATATTGCTACGCAGTGATATTTGGACTTCGTCCAAGTGATATTTGCTTCGCAAGTTTATGGGCGAATAGAATATCACTGAAGCCGCAAGGCTTCAATATCACTATTGCGCAAGCAATAATATCACTCTTTGCGAGAGCAAAGAATATCACTAAAAAACAGAGAAGAGAGAGTTTCACGGAAATTTGTAACCGTGTTACTCTCTCTTCTGCTTTTATTGCCAGTTTCGCATTTGTTTAACAAACGCACAGGTCTTTGCCCATACCCTTATTTTATTTCTCCGCTAAGAACATCACCCTTTACGATTCGGCTCCTTTTTTGCGTTTTTTATTCGTTTTGCGCTTATTCTTCCCGTTTTTTGCGCCAGAGTAAGGTCGCACCCGAAAGGGCGATCACGGCAAGCGCTCCCACGCTTACCACGCCCGTACCGATCACGCTGCCGCAGCCCTTGGGGGCATCGGGAATACCTTCCGAGCCGGTCTGCTCACCCTGGTCGGACGTTGTGCCATCCCCCTCCTGCTCCGATCCTTCTTTGACGGTATCGGCTTCGATTTCGGTTTGGCTCTCGCTCTCACTTTCACTCTCACTTTCACTTTCACTCTCACTCTCACTCTCCTGCGCACTTGCAGCCTGCAGCACGACGTTTGCCGTGGGCGTGATCACCTGCCCCGGCATAAGCACCGTGCCGTCCTCGCCCCTCCAGCCGACAAGATCGGTCAGCTCGCCCAGCGCATCTGTCAACAGCGCAGCATCGGGAATGGCGCAGGACGCGCCTGCCGCTATGCGGATCGCATACCGCTGCGTGCCGTTTGCTAACTCCACGGTATGATACGGATCGGTGGTGATGGGCGTAAAGCGTTTGAGCGATACCCAGCCGCACACGCCATCTCCGAGATCGACCAGCCCATACCTGCCCTGCACCGCCAGAATGCGATACACGGTATGCGCGTGCAGATTGGTCACCTTGCCCGTGCTTGTATCCGGGCCGTTGTAAGCCGCAAGCACGCCGCCGCCCGAGATAAAGTATCCGGGCAGATGATCCTCTGTTCTGTAATAATCCACCTGCGGCACGTCAGCCGTTTTGTATGCAATGCTGCCGTATCCCACGATATACCGATCACTCAGCGCGTATTCGTGCAAGGCCACACGGTTATCGCCGTTGCCCTCAATGGCATAGACCTTACCGTTTTCGGATTTCAGCACGATGCCGATGTGATCGGTCGCGCGCGAGTGTGTGGCATTCAGGCTTTTATAAAAGATCAGATCGCCCTTTTGGGGTATGTAATCATCGTTTCGCGCATGATAGGATGCACCGAATTTTGCGCCCTCGTTGATAAACCAGTTTCTCCAGGAAGCGCAGGATACGTACATCCCGCCCGTCAGCTCCTTGTCCACGCGCGCCTGACGCAAGCACCAGTTGACAAAGGCCGCGCACCATGCGTACCCGTAGCTGTATCCGTTGCCCTCGCCGTTGTCCAGCTTACCGAACAGCACGTTATACTCCACGAAATTCTTGGAGCCGCTGTTGTTGAGTCCGTCCTTTTCGGAATCCTTGTTGCCCTCGTGATAGCCCAGCTGAGAGAGCGCAACGGCGATCACGTCGGTCGCTCCGTCTCCCGTCAGCTCCAAGGCCGCGAGGTTGTTGTAGTACAGCGTGTCCTTATAATCGTCGGACACCTTGTACGAGGGCTCGATCGCAGCCGCTGCCACCGAAAGCGATGCTGCGGTGATGCAGGCAGCGAGCAGCCCCGTGAGAAATTTTCGTAATTGCATTGTATTTTGTCCTCTTATGTAAAATTATAGGGATTTTTGTTTCCACGTCTATTATAACACAGGAAAGTCTTGTTGTAAAGCCCTAAGAGTGGACAAGACCTATGGTAATATATGTGAGTGCTGGAGAAAAAATGCACCGAAAAAAAACAAAGCAGACAGGCCTTTTCTCAAAGGAACTGTCTGCTATTGATTCATCTGCGGATTCTTGGTGCGGCACATGATGTAATCCATGCTCACTCCGTAATAATCGGCCAAAACCATCAGCGTTTCGGTTGGCGGGATGCGCAATCCCCTTTCATATTTGGAAAGTAAGGCCTGCTCGATTCCCGTATCCATCTGCACCATCAGTTGCGTCTTATTCTTTTGTAATCTCAATAATTTCAAATTGGTTTGCAACACTTTCCCTCC
>JAZUSJ010000085.1:0-6010 GCA_045606685.1 Eubacteriales bacterium | reverse complement strand
TATGTAACGAGGTTCTCGTTGCACAGGAGACCGTTGCAGCTCTTGGCCATACCGAAGCTATCGACGCTGCAGTTGCAGCAACCTGCACCACCACCGGCTTGACCGAAGGTAAGCTCTGCTCCGTATGTAACGAGGTTCTCGTTGCACAGGAGACCGTTGCAGCTCTTGGTCACACCGAGGTTGTTGATGCAGCAGTAGAACCCACTTGCACCGCTACCGGCTTGACCGAAGGCAAGCACTGCTCCGTATGTAACGAAGTTCTCGTTGCACAGGAGACCGTTGCAGCTCTTGGTCACACCGAGGTTGTTGATGCAGCAGTTGCAGCAACCTGCACCACCACCGGCTTGACCGAAGGTAAGCACTGCTCCGTATGTAACGAAGTTCTCGTTGCACAGGAAGAGGTCGCTGCTCTTGGACATAAGTGGGACAACGATTGCGATAGCACTTGTAACGTTTGCGAAGAGAAGAGAACTGTACCGGATCACGTTTACGGTGATTGGGTAGTGGTTGAAAAGCCCAATGCAAGCTCCACAGGTAAGCAGGAGCGCACATGTACCGTTTGCGGATATAAGGAAACCGAAGAGCTTCCCATGACTGTTTCCGTTGGCGCATGGATCGCGATCATTGCTGTAAGCATTCTGATTCTGGGTGCTGCCGGCTTTGCAGTTTACTGGTTCATCATCAGAAAGAAGGCTCCCGTAGCCCCCGTTGCTCCTGATGCAGCAGGTGAGGTTCCGATGTCTGATGACGCGCAGGTAACCGATGATTCTCAGGCAACTGAAGAAACTCAGGAAACCGAAGAACCTCAGACTCCGGACGAACCCTGATAACGCAACGTAAATAACAATAAAGCCATTACGGTTCTTTCGGGAACCGTAATGGCTTTCCTTTTCAAATAAAGTAAAAAGAGGCGGGATCTCCCTGCGGAGGATCTCGCCTTTTATGATGGATCATTGTTTTTTTGATCAGATGCGGCTCTTGAGCGCGAGAATGCGACGCACGGCAGTATCGATCATTTGCTCGGGGATAGTGCCGTCGCGAACGGCCTCCAGCACGGCGGGATACTGCTTTTCGTAAGACGAGCAGCAAAGCAGATCGTTGCCCGAAAGCACCGCCTGAACGGCAGATGCACGATCGCCTGTGTAAAGCGTGATGGCGTTCATGTCCAGCGAGTCTGTCATGATCAGGCCGTCAAAGCCCATTTGCTCGCGCAAAAGCTTGTGTACTGCAGGGGAGAGCGACGCGGGAACGTCGGCATCCATGCAAGCGACCATGTTATGCGCCACCATTACAACGGGGGCGCCTGCTGCGATGCCTGCGCGGAAGGGCGCGAGATCGCAGGAAAGGAAGGTTTCAAGATCGCGGTCATCGCGCGCGATTGAGGTATGGGTGTCCACGTTATCGCCGTAGCCGGGGAAATGCTTCAGGCTGCCGATCATAACGTGCTCTTGCATACCGCGTACCACGGCCCTGATGTATGCAGCGGTCTGCTCGGGATCGTGCGAGGCGGTGCGCTTGAAAATAAAGCAATTTGGATCACCCGACATATCGCAGACCGGCGCATAGTTGAAATTGACGCCCAGATCGCGCAAAAAATCGGATTTTTCGCAAGCATCCGCATAAGCTGCGTCAATACCGCCCTCTGCCAGCAGCTCACGGGGGGCAAGGAAGGGACGGGCGCGGAACGCGGGATATTTGGAGGCGCGAACCACCGTACCGCCCTCTTCGTCAGCGGCAATGAACATGGGGACGGGGGAAACGGCTTGATAAGAGGCCAACAGCGCACGCACATCATCGGGTGTGCGGTTGGCAAAGTCAACGGCATACAGGGTAAATCCACCGATATGGTAATCGGTCACGGCCTTCATGGCAGCGTCGTCATCCTGCGGACGGCGCACCACGAACATTTGTCCGACCTTTTGCTCCAAAGAAAGAGAAGACAGCGTTTTTTCAATATTCATATTCTTGCTCCTTATTCCAGCTCGTTCAGATATTCCTCCAGCGTCAGTCCCTGCTCGTACATCTCGGTTGCAGCCTTGATGCCAACGAAGCGGTAATGCCAGGGCTCGTAGGAGTATCCGGTGATGTGCGTTTTGTCCGAGGGATAGCGAAGAATAAAGCCAAAGTGATGGGCGTTGTTCACCAGCCATTCGTAAGCGGGATTTTGCGCAAAGGTTTCATCCAGAGAAACGTAGTTGACGCTGATCAGGTCAATCACGTCTCCCGTATGATGCTCGCTTGTACCGGGAGCGGCCGAGTAGGTCAGCACCTTTTCCTGTGCCTGCTGCCGCGTCCAGTCGGGATGCGCGGCCATTTCTTGCTCGATATAGGTATTGAACAACGATTGCTGATATGCGTAGGAGCGATAACCGCTGGTGACTACGATGTCGGTATAACCGCGCGCGTGCAGCTCCTTGATCAGCGCCTCCGTTGCCTTAGCGGGATACTCGCGCAGCGTGATCTCCTTGCCGTATAAGGTCATGGAGCTGTCTAACTTGACCAGGTCAGTCGGAGCATAAAACTCATTGGAGGTATGGGTTTTGTTCAGCAAAACCAGATATTGCTTTTGTTGCGTATTGACGTATTTCCAATAAGGCTTGATGTCAATTTTATAATCGTAATCCGAAATCGCATCGTTTTGATCCGTACACGCGCCTGCAAGCAAGCAAAAGCACAGAAGGGGGCAGAGAAAAGCGATCAGACGTTTTGTGGTCATTGGTATATCTCCTTACGGTTTGGTCTCCACCATCAGAAAATAGGGAGAGGTGGGGGAATTGATGATCTGTACGCGTGTCACGCAGACCTTATAGCGCGAAAGCGAGGAGAGATATTCGCAAACCAGCTTTCCTTCCTCGTCGCCCTCCTTGTGACCGGGGTAGATGGCAATGTTGAGAATGCCGTCACGGTCCAGAAGCTCAATGGCATCGCGAATGGCGGGCAACGTCGTTTCGCGCATGGTGGTAATGGATTTGTCGCCGCCCGGTAGCCAGCCGAGATTGAACATACCCACGCGGAAGGGCGTTTTGACGTACTCCTTGACCTTGTGATGAGAGTCGTGGATCAGCGTGACGTTGTCGGGACAGCCCTGCTCGGCAAGGTTTTTGCGCGTGGATTCCAGCGCCTGCGCCTGAATGTCAAAGGCATATACGTGGCCGCTCTCGCCTACAGCCTTGGATAGAAATGCGGTGTCGTGACCGTTGCCCATGGTAAAATCAACAACGGTATCACCCTCTTTTACGTGATTTCCGATAAAAAGCTTGTGTAAAGAAAGAAGATCGATCATAGCTGTATTCCTTAATTTTTCTTAGGCTTTTCGCCTTTATGCAGATCCGAGCGCAGGAATTTAAAGGCACGCTCCACAGCGTCCTTGGAATTGTACCAGGGCTCGTCGTCATAACGGTAGTCGAATTTTTTGCAAAACCAGCTTACGTCCTCGCGCAGCTCGTCAAAGTAGGTCAGCTCAACCGACTCGCAATCGTCGATAAAGGGATTGACCTTTTTCTTGGGCAAGCGTCCCTGACCGTATTGCAGCAGCTTTTTGTAGTGCGGCAGGCAGAAATAGGGCTGCGCCTTGAGCTTGGCGGGGAAGTCCTCGTCCACGTTCCACAAGAGAACGGCGGTGGCTACCATGTGTTCAAAATGGAAGGCGATACGATCGCAAACGTAGCAGGAATGCTCCAGCTTGTCAATGCGCTTGACGCTCTTGGCGGGATTGCCCTTGATCTCCTTTCGCAGCTGATCCAGATGGCTTTCCAAGGTCAGCGCCATGCCAAGTCGGTTTTTGCGCACGAACATCATATCGTAATGCGTGCGGCAAAAGCCCTCCTCGTTGGTGCGGATGCGGATATCGGGCTCCATCATGGATGCGCCCAGGATCAGATCCAGCTCGTTTTCTTCCAGCTTGTTATAGATGGCACAGAAGGGACAGCCAAGCGAGTGGTCGGCAGCGGAAGCCTCAAACGCCTCGTTGACGGGTATGGTGTAGATTTGTTCCATAAAGATCCTCCGAAATGATTCTGTAAAGATTATAGCATGCTTGATAAGTCATATGCAAGGGGATTTTGTAAATTATTGCCCTCTGAAATAAGTATCCGCCAAGCTGTTGAAAAAGAGTCTGCGCGTGCGGAACAGTTCGGCTTTATTTCTGCCAAAATGCACCGAATTGGTCAAGATCATGGCCCACAGCCTGCTTTCGCGATCCACGTAAAGTGCCGTTCCCGTAAAGCCCGTGTGGCCGTAGCTGCCCTCGGAGAACAAAGCGCCGGTCAACGTGGAAAAAGCGGGTGTCAGCTGGAAGCCGAGGCCGCGGTTTTCATTCTTACCGGGCGTTGCGTTAAAGATCGCCTTTTCAAAGGTGCGCGGATTGAGATAAAGGCCGGTATCGCATCTGCCGCCCGAGGCGATCATGCGTGCAAATCGGATCATATCGTCAAGAGATGCAAACACGCCCGCGTTGCCCGAAACACCGCCCATGAAGGAGGCGTTTTCGTCGTGTACGCGGCCGCAAAGATATTCCCCGTGCAGGGAAGAAAACTCGGTCGTGACCACGTTTTTGGCGATAGGATTGTAGCAGGCACTGTGCATGCCCAACGGCTCAAAGACCTCGCGCTGGGCAAGCACGTCCAAGGGCGCACCGCCCACCTGCTCCAAGATCTTTTGCAAAAGAATATAGCCCATGCAGGAATAATGTACCTGTTCACCGGGGGCGCACCAAGGCTTGGAGCAAAGAATGATGCGCACAGCATCCGCAGGATCATCGGTCTGCGTCCAGAGCGGAATGTGCGGCGTGATGCCCGAATTGTGGTGCATGAGATTGCGGACGGTCACGTCCCCGTGTCCTGCAGGGGCGTCCTCGGGGATCTCAAAATAGCGAGAGAGTGTGTCCGAAAGCTCGATCTCGCCGCGCTCTATCATGCGCAGCGCTACCATGGTGGTGGCCACCAGCTTGGAAAGAGATGCCAGATCAAAGAGTGTGTCGCGCTCTAAAGGCAGAGGCTCGGGATACACTTGGCGGTTGCCCATAAAGCCGCTTTCCAAAAGTCGGTCGCCGCAGCCAATGGCGAATGCAATACCGGGATATGCGCCTGCGTCCAGCCCGTTTTGCAGAATTTGCACAGAGCGGGAAAAATCAAGATCGTTGCGTTCCATGAAAAGCCTCCTTGCATGTGACCGTATTTACTTTATTATACAGCATTTGGCGCGTTAAAACAAGAGGATTTGGTCGAAATCGTACGAATTATTTATTGACAAGGCGGATGTGCTGTGATATAATTTTTTCAGAAAAGCACGTATCCGTGAAAGGCTTGGGGTATCAACTGCTGATTGCAATTTTGAGAGGGTTTTATGAAGCAACTGAAAATGCGGCGCGAGAGTGCGCCCGTCAAGGTGCGAGAGCTCCCGTTCGGCTACGCATATGAGTTTTTTGACGGCCGTCGGGAGCAGATCGAGGATTGGCTGACGCTGTGCTTTGATACGCTGATCCCTGCCAAAGAGGAAAAGTGGTTTGAAGACGCGATCCTTGCCTATCCCGATCTTTGCCCCGAGCATGATCTGTTCTTTGTGATCAGCTCGGACACGGGCAGACGCGTTGCCACGATGGCTGCCGTATGCCACGGTCGGGAGGGATATATCCACATGGTCGCTGCTGCGCCCGACATGCGCGGGCAAGGGATCGGACATGCCATGCTGCGCTTTGCGCTTGATATGCTGGAGGCGCGCGGATGCACGTACAGCGTGCTGACTACCGACGATTTTCGGCTTGCCGCCATTAAAACGTACCTGGACGCAGGCTTTTTGCCCGTGATCGAGCAGGATCCCGAAAGTGATCTGCGAATGCGTTGGGAAAGGGTGCTTGCACAGCTGCATTACACGCAAAAAATACAGTTTTTGGAGAGTTAAGACATGATCAAAGCAGTAAAGGAAAAAGCAAAAGAATTGGTAGTGGACAATCTGGCAGGCTCGATCTTCGCCTTCTTTTTGATGGTGGTATTGACCGTTTTGCTAAGTCGGA
>JAZUSJ010000084.1:0-9971 GCA_045606685.1 Eubacteriales bacterium | reverse complement strand
GACCGCTTGGCCTCCGACTTGCAGCCTTGGAGCCTTCGGGAGCGGTAATCACGCTCTTGAGCTCGGACCAGAAGATGTAGTCGCCAAACTCGATGTTCTCAGCAGTGGTGTTGATCGAGATAGCAGTCAGATGGTTGCACTGATAGAATGCCAGATCACCGATGACGGTGGTGGATGCGGGGATGTCCAGCGTGGTCAGGCCCTGGCAGCCGAAGAATGCGGCAGAACCGATGGAAGTCAGCTTTGCAGGCAGCTCGATGGCGGTCAGCCCGGAGCAGTTATAGAATGCAAAGTCGCCAATGCTCTCAAGGTTGGCGGACAGCTTGACGGAGGTCAGGTTGTCGCAGCCGTGGAACGCACCCTCGCCGATCGAAACAATGTTGTCGGGCAGAGTTACCTCGGTCAGTCCGATGCAGCCTGCGAATGCCCAGTCACCGATCGTTTTGATCGAAGCGGGGATCTCAACGGAGGTCATCGCGGTGCAGTAATAGAAAGCGTTGGACGCAATGCCGACGATATTTCTGATATTATCCTCTTCCTTTGCGTTCTCATTCAAAGAAGCAACGGTAACCTGAGAGGGAACCTTTACAGCATGAGGCTCTGCCTTGCCGACGTAGCCGGTGATGACAGCGGTGTTACCGCCGGCCTCTTCAAAGGTGAACGTGCCGGTTTCGGTGACGTATGTGTAGTTGGGAGCAACGTAGTCGTTAATGGACGTCAGATCGCCCTTGGAAGCATCACAAGCAACCAAAGCCGCGAACATAGCAAGAACCATTGCCACAGCAATAATCTTTTTCATAAGAACTCCTCCGGAATATAAGTATTCATGATTAAATAAATTATACAACATCTTGGACGAATTGTCAATAGATTTCTGTCGGTACTTTGTAAATAATTTGAGTATAATTATGGTTATAACAGATGAATCAGCATGTCAATGCCGTACAAAATGACCAGATGCGCAGGGTAGAATACGTAGAAGAAGTATTTCAGCTTGTATTTACCCGGTTGACCGTTGTACAGCGCCAGCGGCGCAAGTGCAAGCAGAGACCAGATGCGCGGGGTTGCAGAGCCTTCCAGATTGCAGGCAAGCATGGCCGTTCCTGCTGCCGCACCAAGAAATTTGCCGAGTCGGGTGCTGCCGCCAAGGTATACGAGTACGGGGAACAGAATGCCGCTCAGGCCATAATCCACACGCACGAACACGGTCAGCGCAACAGCGCCTGCAAGTGCAGCGGCAAACCAGACGGCACACAGCGCAATGCTTGCTGCTTTGCCGGGCTGCCTTTTGAAAAGCTTTTCAACAAGCGAGGAAAGCGGATTTTTTTCTCCACGGCAGGCATGCAGCAGCGCGTCCAGAAAGAATAAAAGCAGGATCGAGATCGAAAACGTGATCAGAATGCCCAGATACAGCGAATCGGATACGAAAATATATGCCACCTGGCAGATCGCGCCCAGCGCGAAAATGCGCAAAAAGTAGGCGCGGCGGTTGCGCGTGTGCCGAAAGCCCTCGGCAATGCACAAAGCGTACAATGGGAGCGCCAGTCTGCCGATGATGCGCAGCCAGATCGCATCGGGAAACAGGATCATTCCCGCATGATCTGCAAGCATTGCGGCCGCTGCTATGATTTTTATCCAAAAGCTTGACATCAGATCCCCCCTTGCGCGTTCTCTCGGATCTATTATAACACAAGGCGCGAATTTTGGCAAGCGAAAATATGCAAGCATTTGACAATGTTCTTGACAAAAGCGGCAATGATGTGGTAAAATCAAGCAAGAAAGCTATGGGAGATGAAGATATACATGATGAAATTCAAGGAATTGTTGGAAAGCAGGGAGAATCCCCATTCGGGAACGCCCATCATTGCGTTTTTGGGTGACAGCGTCACACACGGTGCTTTTGAATGTACGGAGGGCGGCAGCGGTTGTATTTTTGATTTTGCAGCGGTATACCATAACCGTTTGCGCCTGATGATCGCGCAGAAATACGACTGGATCCCGGTCAGCGTGATCAACGCAGGCGTTTCGGGCGACTCGGCACAGGGGGGACTGGAAAGATTGCAGCGCGATATCATTTCGCACCGTCCCGACCTTTGCGTGGTTTGCTACGGTCTGAACGACGTGGGCGGTGAGCTGGAGGATTACACGCGTTCCTTGCGCGAGATCTTTATGCGGCTGAAAAACGAGGGGATCGAAACGCTGTTCATGACGCCGAATATGCTCAATACGCGCACCACGGACGCTGTGATCGATGCGTTTGCGGTGTATGCCGAGGTGACGGCGGATATGCAGAACAGTGGCAGAATGGATGCGTATATGGAGGCGGCCAAGCAGGTGGCGTTTGAATGCGGCGTGGTGATTGCGGACGGATACGCCATGTGGAAGCAGATGCAGGCAAACGGCATGGATACGACCGGGCTGTTGGCCAACGGCATCAATCATCCTTGCCGCGAGATGCACGGCATGTTTGCCGAGCTGCTTTACGAAACCATATTCGGGGCAGACGAGGTTCTTCCCGAGCCGGATACCGAGCCGGAGCAGATGCCCGAGGAGGGAGAGGTGCTCACTCCGCTGGAATTTGAGCCGACCGAAGAGGCATAATACAGCGCGTGGGCTTATTCCCGGAGTATAAAAAAGGCCGGCCCTATGGGGCTGCGGAAATAGCGGGAAATATGAAAAAAGGGCTGAGTCAAGACCGGATTCAGCCCTTTATCATTGAAAAAATCTTGGTTTTCCAATCTCTTTGCGCAAAACCCTTCCTCCCGTTACGCTACGCTACGGGAGCCCTCCTTCCCCTTCGGGGACGGCTTTGCAGCGCGCATCCGTTTCGTTGACTTTTCCCCTATGGGATACTTTTTATGTTATCCGTCTAATGACGCTGCTTGATACGGGCAACTTGCATAAGCCGTCCCCGCAGGGGAAGGGGCGCCTCGCTGCGTAGCTAAGCGAGGGGAAGGGGCTGTCCGAACACATTGGGATAAGTTCTATATCCGTGAATAAAACCATATTGATAGAAAAACAGCAGGAATTTGCTCATTTTAGAACAAATTCCTGCTTTTACCGCTAATTCATCAGCCCCATTGAGCCGTCCTTTTTCTTTAGTCGATTGCCAGCGGCAGTACGTCAAAGCGCTCGCGGTTGAGCACGTAGTAGTAGCCGTCGATATACACGCCGCGCATACCGGGCAGATTGCCTCTTGATCCGGGGTACTCGATATGCAACACCTCGCGGATGCTTTCTCCGTCAAAGTGCAGCACGATATATGCAAAGCGGTAATTGTCGTAGCTGTATGCGTGATGCTCTTCGTACACGATCTTATCCCAGGTGTAAATGCCAAGGCCGACAATGCCGTTTTCACGGTCGATATAGTAGCTCTTGTATTCGGGGGAATAGTCGGTGCAGGGGCGCTCGTATACGCAATAGGATTCCACCTTGTCCTCGCCCTCGGTGTAGATCTCCAGCTTGAGCTCGTTGCCGTTGCCACCGCGGCCGATGCCGAGCAGGAAACCGTCACCAAAGTCGATCAGACTGGTCGAAAAGCCCGCAATTGTGCCGGTCTCCTTGACCGTGATATTGTCAAGGTCGGAAAGGTCAAAGAAGAAGACGGGATCGGTCTGCTGGATGGCGGTGCAAACGTAAGCCGTGTTGCCCTCAAAACGTGCAGAGCGTACCGTTTCGCCCACGGGAGCAAACTGCTCGACCGATGCGATCACCTGCATGGTATCAAGGTCGATGACGTACAGGTTGGCGCTTGTGTTGCCGCCCCGTGCGGGCATGAGATCAATTTCGTAATTGCCGTAGTAGTTGTTTACGCGTCTGGTGCTTGACTGCGTAGTGGTGACGACGCGCAGCGTGTTTTCAAACTGATCCATGCTGTACTGATCCAGCACGTAGCCGTCTACCGTGGCCGAGCCGCGCTGCTCAAAGCCTTGCGCACCGTAGCCCATGCAGCTGATCTCGCTGAGCGTGGAATAGTGCTGCAGGCCGTTTTTAACGGCACCGTATACAGGGTAGCTTCTGGAGGCGTAGATGGCATCGGCGGACACGTAAACGTCCTCGGCATAGGAAAGGAATGCCGCGCTGTCGATCACGGTCTGTCCGGTGGCGTCCATCATGAGCATGACGGTGTAGGATGCGTTGCTGAGTGCGTCGGGGCAAACGATGTCCTCGGGCGCAATGCTTTGCAGACCGTCTACGGTTTTTACCTGCGGCACAAAGGTGCGCTCGTCGTCAAAGTCTGCGCTGTGGCAGCGCATGGTGGTCATGAGCAAAAGCCCGTGCTCGGTCAGACGCGAGGAGAGGTACTGCCCCGAAACGTCCACGTGGGAGAGCTCCTTGACAGCGGAGGGATCGCTGACGTCCAACGTGACGATCCTTGTCATATGCACGTAGTTTTTGCTCGTCTTTTCCATATAGTGGCAGATGGCGGTCAGCGTGCGGCAATCGGCGGAGAGGAAGAATTCATCTGCGTAAAGGCCGTCCACACCGTATTGCGCAACGTTGTATCTGCCCTGCAGGCGGCTGTCCTCTCCTTCGATGCTGTAGATAAACAGCTGACTGTCTGCTATATAGTAGATGTGCGTGTCGCTGCGCTTGATCAGATCGGCCTCGATCACGCCTGCCACCTGATTGTCCGTAACCTCTTGATAGTTGCTGCCTGCATGATTGCTCTCACCTGCAGCACCGGGGGATGTGGGAGCCATGCCGTCGGTCTCATATTTGACAAACATATCGGGGATGCTCAGAAGCAGCTCGAAGGTGTTTTTGTATTCGGGGGGATCGAAGTTGAAGTCGTTGAGCTTTTGAATGATGCCGTAGTAGTCGCTGCCTGCGTAAGCTGCAACGCTGGGCGGAGTGGTGCGATAGGGGATAAAGAGCGCCAGCGTGCCAACCAGCAGCACAAAGGTCATGCAGGCGGCCAGGATGCTGATTATGCGGACGGTTTTGCCCGAGCGCTTACGCGCAGCCCCCGAGGGCGCGGCCTCGACGACGTATTGGTCGTCCACGCCGTTTAAGGATCTGAGCCATTGTTTCTTTTTCATATATCAAACTCCTCTTTCTCCAGGTATTCTTTGAAGGACCTGCGCGTGCGGTGCAATATCACCTTGACGTTGGCAGGGGAGAGGCCTGTTTCGGCAGCGATCTGTTCGATGCCGCACATATACCAATAGCGTTGCAAAAACACGATGCGCGTGCGTTCGGGCAGTGTGGCAAGAAACGCGTTGATCGCTGCGTGCAGCGCGGATTGATCCGCGATGGACGGCTCGTCGCTCGGCACGCATTGCCAGAATTCCTCTGCCACGTCGTCAATTTCCGCACCGCGCTTTACGGCACGGTCGTGCGTATAGCGGTCAAGCGCGAGATTGCGCGTGATCTTGCCCAAAAATGCCTGCAGGAGTGTCGGACGCTCGGGAGGCATGGCATTCCATGCGCGCACCCAGGTGTCGTTGACGCATTCCTCGTCATCCTCATGGTTGTGCAGGATATTGTCGGCGATACGGTAGCAGTATTTTCCGTATTTTTGCTGCGAGTGTTCAATCGCTGCTTCAGAGCGCTCCCAGTACAGGGCAACGATTGTTTTGTCGTCCACGCGTAGCACCTCCTTGTGACTGTGAATTTTGTCCTTCACCTGTAAAGACGGAATTTGGCAGGGTTTGGTTACATGAAAAATAAAAAATTTCAAAAAAAGTCCGCTGAGCGCGGACACGATAGAGTACCGAATTTCGGGGAAAAATTGGCGCAAGCATCCCCCGAGTGTCATCCTGAGCGCAGCGCGCAGCGCGGAGTCGAACTTTTGCGGAATGGAGTGTCCGTCGCGCAAGCAGGACACGGAGTAGAGCAAAAGCACGAGCCATGATATCGGGGACTGTCCTCTGTGTCGTGGCTGAAGGCCATGATACAGTGGGGCTGTCCCCTATGTCATGGCGAAGTGGGATCTCCGACGGGTTTGCTCAATGTCTGCCAAACCTTTGTTTCATTTTCAAAGTGATCCGGAACCGATTATGTCCAAATGTTACTTTGTGCAGGAAAGCGTGTCATAAACCGTTCGCAGATCCCGCTGCGCGCTTATCGCGCTTGCGGTTTTGCTCCGCTCCGCGCCATTTCGCAATTTATTGCGAAATACCGCTACACTCTGCAAAACTTCGACTGCGCAAAAATCCCAATCGAGATCCTTCGCTTCGCTCGAGGATGACAGATTGGGATTTTTGCTACGCTCAGGATGACACTTGGGGTGTCGGTCACGCAGCATGACACCCATCGTGGCGGTTATTTGTGGTAGGGCGTTCCTTTGATAATCGTAAACGCGCGGTAGGTGGCCTCCAAGAGGATCACGCGCATCAGCTGATGCGGAAAGGTCAGGGCAGATACCGAAAGCCGCAGATCGCACGCGCTCTTGACGTTTGGCGCAAGTCCGAACGAAGATCCGATCACAAGACAGATCTCACCGTGCGTCTGGGAGATCTGCTCGATCTTTTGCGCCAGCTGCTCCGAGGACAGCTGCTTGCCCTCCACGCACAGCGCGATCTTGTAAGCCCGCGGTGACATGGCAGCAAGGATCTGCTTGCCCTCGGCCTCAAGGGCTGCGTCGATCTCCTTTTGCGAGGGCTTGTCCGACAGCTTGACCTCGGACAGATTCACCTCGCTGAACTTGCAGTAAGCTCCCAGCCTTTTTTTGTATTCCTCAGCCGCCTCGCGCAAGTATGACTCCTTGAGCGTGCCTATGGTGATGAGCTTTACGTTGAGCATACGTTCTCCTTACAGTATCAAAAATTCAATCAGAATAGTAATTTGCACGGCAAATTTCACATTTCGCGTCAGCCGGTTACGGGAGTAACCAGCTGACGTGTACGGGATCCGCCACGCGCAGATTGAAATCCTTGTCGCCAATGGCGCAAAAGCTTTCGTGAAAGGCGAGGCGGGGCGTGTTGTTCTGCTCCGACAGGTGCGCCAGCAGAATGTGCTTGGTGCCGCTTGCATACAGCTGTGCCGCCACGGCAGCGCAATCCTCGTTGGAAAGATGCCCCTTTTTGCCGCGGATGCGCAGCTTGAGATCGTACGGGTAAGGCCCGTCCATGAGCATGTCGGGATCGTGATTGGATTCCAGCACCACCGCCTCGCAGCCCAAAAGATTTTGCAGGATCTCGGGTGTGACGTAGCCGATGTCGGTCGCGTATGCGATCACGGTCCCGGGCTCACCGTCAAGCGTCAGACGATAGCCCACCGAGGCGCGGGAGTCGTGCGGTGTGCGAAAGGCCTGCGCCTGCACGTCGCCTATGCGTACGCAGCAAGTCTTGGCATCGGGATAGCTGTGAATGATGCTTTCCAGGTGCGGTGCTGCACAGATCAATCGCTCGGCACTTGCCGCTTGCACGTGAATGGGAAGAGGATAGCGCTTGCAGAATACGGGCAGCGCGTCAATATGATCGCGATGCTCGTGCGTGATAAAGACAGCGTCAAGCGAAGCGGGATCCACGCCGATCTGTGAGAGTGCCGCGCAGACCGCTTTGCAATTCTTGCCCATGTCGATCAGAATTTTTGCTCCGGGGGTTTCTATGTACGTGCAGTTGCCCTTTGAGCCCGAAAACAGGGTACAGATACGGTAGCTTGCCATGTTATGCACCCAAATATTGTCCCCAAATGCCGCCAAACAGCGTGGGAATGGCGGTCAAGATCAAGAAATCGATGGCCAAGGGTGTAAACAGCGCAAACAGCACAATGATCATCCATTTGGATTTGCGCTTGCGATCCGCACCGCTTTGAATAAACGCCTGCTTCTGCTCCTCGCTCATGGTGTCGGGCAGCATTTCGGGCGTGACGTTATCGCGCGTAAAGGCTCGATTGTAAATGACGTAAGTAAAGAGAAAGGCCGCACCCGCTACGGCATAGAAGATCGGAACGCCAAGACCAAAGATCTGTGCCGTGATCAGATATTCCATATGCTCGGACAGCGAGATCATGAAAAAGTACAAAAGGGTGGAAGCGGCCGAGCAGCCAAGCACCAGCCCAAGCAGTATCTTATCCTTTTTGCTTGCGGGCTTACGCTGTCGGGGCTCACGCTCTCTGGGCGGCTGATTGGGCAGCATGGGGGATGAATTCTTTTGGAAAAAAGACATTTTCAGCCTCCGTTATGCAATCTTGCACGCGCCGACCTGACGGATGTGCAGGGGCAGGCAAGCGCCTTCTCCCAAAGCGCTGTCCATGGCAGCACGGAATTGCTCAACAAGTGCGACAGGCACGAATGCCTGAATGGTACCCGCAAATCCACCGCCGTGTACGCGCCAAGCCGCGCTCTTGCCCGCAAGCACACGCTCAGCAAGGCAAAGTGCAAGGGACAGCCCCTGCTCGTCGGGAGCCTTGGTGGTGTAAATATTCTGCAGATAGCAGAAGGAGGACTGACCGGATGCGCAAACGTGCGAAAGGAATGCGTCAAGGTCGTTGGAAAGGAGCGCCTCGGTCTGCGCCAGCACGCGCTTGTTTTCCGCAAAGAAGTGCAAAGCGCGCAAAACAGCGCGGTCGCCAAGCTGCTTGCGCAGCGCGGGGATGGCTGCAATCACGTCTGCCTCGTCCACCTCGCGCAGTACCTTCTTGCCGAAGTAAGCCGCAACAGACTTCATTTCTGCGGGGATGGAGGCATAATCGTCGGTCAGATCGGCATGGTTGCCGCCTGTGTTGACAATGCAGAGCGCGTATCCTGCTGCCGTGATATCAAAGGGAACACCGCGGATGATCGGCTTTGCGGGATCGGCAAAGTCAATGGCAACGATGCCACCGTGTGCGCAGGCAACCTGATCCATCAGGCCACAGGGCTTACCGAAGAATTGGTTCTCTGCCTTCTGCGACATTTTTGCGATCTCCACGTTGTCCACGCAGCCGTTATTATATAAATGGTTGAGAATGTTGCCGATCATATCCTCAAAGGCTGCCGAGGAGGAGATGCCCGAGCCCTTGAGCACGTCGGAGGTGGTATAAGCGTCAAAGCCGCCCGTGCAAAGACCGTTTTGCGCAAACTGTGCGCTCATGCCTGCAATGATGGATGCCGAGGTGGCGTATTTTTCGGGATCGGGGGCGTTATAGGCGGTAATGTCTACCTCGTCCATGGAGAAGCCCTCGCTCTTGACGCGAATGACGTTGTCTTGGTTGGCAGATGCAACCGCAATAATGTCCAGATTGATGGAGGCGGCTACCACGCAGCCATGGTTGTGGTCGGTGTGGTTGCCCGAAAGCTCACTTCTGCCCGAAACTGAGAACAGGGAAACGTCACGGTCAGCACCGTACAAAAGGGAAAAGGCATCCATGGCTGCTGCATAGCGAGTCTTTTGTGCCGCAACGGCCTCTGCGCCGTAAACTTCGGCAAGGCGCGCGTCAAAAGCACCCTGCGCAAGCGCATGTTTCATATCGGTTAATTTCATGGTCTTGGTCCTTTCTGTGCATTAAAGCTGAGTTTTGATCTTTTCTAAGCAATCCTCGCAGATGCGCTTGTTGTTGAAGTACACAATGCGGTCGGCATTATTACAGAATACGCATGCGGGATGGTATTTTTGCAGGATAATGCGGTTTTCGTCAATAAAGATCTCCAGCGGATCCTTTTCCTTGATGTCCATGGTCTGACGAATGCTGATGGGGAGAACGACTCTGCCCAGCTCGTCCACCTTACGTACGACGCCCGTAGATTTCATAAACGTAATCTCCTTTTTATATATAGTATTGTTTTTACCGTGATATTATTATAATAAATCTCCGGTCGTTTGTCAATAGAGAAATGGAAATAAATGGTGAATTTTCTTAAAATTTGGTATTGATGGATAAAAAATGTCGTACAGGCACGAACAGGGTGTTTTTGCACCGTTGCCGTGATTTTTTTTGAATTTAACTGCAAATCGACCGCTTTTTGGGGAAATACTTGCCGTAGCCGAACGGAAGCCGAACCAATTCGGTTCGACTCCCGTTCGGCTAAAGAAACGTTTTGGGAG
>JAZUSJ010000083.1:0-6431 GCA_045606685.1 Eubacteriales bacterium | reverse complement strand
ATGGGGAGATACTCCAAGCGGAGTATCTCCCCAGTTCTATTCGCCTGTGGCGAGTGATATTGCCTTTGGCAGTGTTATTCGCCTTTGGCGAGTGGTATTTGCTTCGCAAGTTTTCATGGCGAATAGAATATCACTGAAGCCGCAAGGCTTCAATATCACTATCGCGGCAGCGATAATACCACTCCGACGCAGTCGGAATATCACTCATATCACAAAAAGAGAGAGCTTTGCAAAATTGTTTTTCGCATTACTCTCTCTTTTTTTCGCGTATTCCGCAGCCCCATGAATCAGCCTCTTTTTGCATTTCCGTACTTGACGGGCAAGGAAAAATAAGATATAATAAAATCAACGGATAAAAAACAGGAGGGCTTTGTATGCGTTTTGCAAAATTCAGATTCCCGGCACTTCTCATGAGTCTTGTTATGCTGCTTGCCGTGGTGGCTTGCGGTACCCCGGAAACACCACCGTCGGAAACCGAATCGGACTCCGTTGCCAATCCCGAATCGGACGCTGCCACAAGTGAGGAGCAGACCACGCCTCCCCCCAAGCCCGAGATCACGGTCAAGGTGGATGGGGACAGCGCAACTGTTACCTCAAATCAAGGACTTACGTATACTGCCACGGGCTTTACGGCTGTCAACGGTGACACCTTTGCCGTAACCGAAGCCTTGGAGATCGCATTTGCAAAGGACATGCTTGCGGATGCGTTCAATCGCTTTTCTCTGATCTACAGCGCGTCCGCCCCCATGCACGTGTTCGTGACCTATCTCAACGTAAGCGACAGGGAGCTGACCGAGGATTACTATCTGGAGCAGGGCGAGGGCAGTTTCTCCGGCTTGATCAAGGGGTATCTTGAAAAAAGGAACGGCCATAGTGTCATTGCCATCCGCATCGAGCCGTGCAAAAAGCAGCCTGCGGAGTTTGCCTTGTATGGGGTGAGTACCGAGGTACTTCCCGTATATATCAAATCCGAACAGGATACCACCTATTTTATTGACAACGGCCGCTTTAAGCTGGGCGTGGATATGGGATGGGGCGGTACCATCAACTATATCGAGGATATGACGCATAAGGAGCCGGATCTTGTCAATCTGGTCAATAAATTCGATACGGGACGTCTGATCCAGCAATCCTACTACGGAACGGGCGCGATCGAGGGCGTGTTTGAGTGGGGCAGCTTCAACGACTCGGAGCAATGGCCCTATAACCCCGTACAGGGCGGCGATAAGGGGCTTGTGGCCAGCCGCCTGATCGACGTACAGGTGGGCGAAAACTACGTATATATCAAAGCCCAGCCCATGGACTGGGGCAAGGTAGGATATATGACGCCCAGCTATATGGAAAACACCTACACGCTGGAGGACGGCTATATCCGTGTGGATAACCGCTTCGTGGACTATTCGGGCTGGGAGCATCCCTTTACCGGCCAGGAGCTGCCCGCGCTTTACACGGTCAGCTACCTTGATACCTTTATCTGGTATAATGGCACAAAGCCCTGGACGGGGGATGCCGTTTCGGTGCGCGATGACCTGCAATTCTGGGGAGATCCCCAGTATGTGGGTGACTGCATCTATCATCTGCGCGAGAATAATACCGAGACCTGGTGTGCATGGATCAATACCGACGATGATTTTGGCCTTGGCCTTTACGTGCCGGGCGTGGATCGCCTCAAGGCGGGCAGATACCAATACAACGCATCCAAGGATCCGGATGACCTTGCAACCAGCTACGTAGCACCTTATAATACCATGCAGCTTGTCGCATACGAGCCTTTGGAGTACAGCTATCTGCTGACCACGGGTACAGCCGAGCAGATTCGCGCGACCTTTACGGCCGAGAAGGATTTTTCCGACAATGCATCCCTGCACGAGCATTATATTTCCTCAAGATTGCCCGATGCTTCGATGGATATGACCAATATTGATTTTTCGATCGAGGGCAGCGAGATAGCGTTCATGGATGAGCATAACGCTGCCGTGGAATACGATAAGGAGCAAAAAGCAGCCAAGCTGACTACGCTTGACAGCGATCCTTATATGTATCTGAATTACATTCTGTCCGAAAAAGAGTGCTTTGCAGAGGACTACAGCGCGATCGAGATCGAGTATATGATCCCCACCACCAATTCAAGCAGCTCTTACGGCATGCAGCTGTTCACCTGCACGGGTGAGCAGACCTCGGCAACAGGCACCATGGTGCTAAACGGCACGCTGATCGTGGACGGACAGTATCATACGCTGACGCTGGATCTGACCGGATGTGCTTTCTGGCAGGGCAAGATCCATCAGCTGAGATTGGATTTCTTCAATGCAGCTGCAAAAGGTGATGCGATCTATCTCAAATCCTTCAAGCTGATCGAGGGCAACGGCAGCGGTCTGCCGCCCATTGATCTGAACGGTGAGCCCAGGCTGGAGTTTGCCGCACCCGAATATCTGGTATTTTTGCACGATCCGAACGGCACGCTGGTTGATTACAGCGCAGAGATGCAGGCTGCCGAGCTGAAGGTTGCCGATCCTGCCGACGTGTTTATTTCGATCCCCTTCGCCTCCTTTGGCGTAGAGATCTCGGCCGATACCTATAAAACGCTGGTGATCGATTACGTCATCCCCGCAACCAATAGCAGAGATACGTACGAGGCGGATATTTTCCTGTGCGCAGGCAGCCTGACCTCAGCCTCGGGCGACGCACGCGTGCGCGTGAGCGGCTTTGTTGCGGACGGTGAGAAGCATACCATGGAGATCGACCTTTCCGGCCTTGCATTTTGGTCGGGCAACATCAATATGATCCGTATCGACTACTTTGATAAATGCGCCGCAGGCGACGTGTTCTACCTGGCCGCCATCGGGCTGGAAGAGTAATTTTTGACTTGTAGGGACCGGCGTCCCCGACAGTCCATTTCCAAATATAAAGAGCCGCCCTCGGGCGGCTCTTTACTTATATCTTTGGGCAGAATTGGTCTGCCCGAGCAAGTAGTCAATACTGGTATTGTAAAAATTGGCAAGTTTGATCAGAACGACAGTAGGAATATCGTTTTCACCGGTCTCGTATTTAGAGTACCCGGTTTGCGACATGCCAAGCATTTTGGCCACCTGCGTCTGATTCAGCTCGCGATCCTCGCGTAGATCTCGAATGCGCGGATACATACACAAAACCTCCTTGATTTGAGTGTGTCTTTATTATAGTATAATCTGTTTCAGGGTATTTACAAATAACCTGAAATAGGTTAAAATAGATATAAATATTATCAATGGGAGGTTTTTTATGAAAAAAACACTATTTTTTGTCCTACTGCTTGTAGCATGCACGTGCCTTGTGCTGGTCGCTTGTGCCGGTAATAAGCATGACAATACCCCTGTAGATACGGGTGCGCAGACCGCAGCACCGTCGGGTGACGGTACCGAGCAGGGAACATCTACTCCGGTGGAAACCGAACCCGGAACTGAACCCGAGACTGAACCAGTAACCGAACCGCACGAGCATGCATATGGCGACTGGACAACGGTCAAGGATGCAACCTGCACCGAGGCAGGGGAACAGACACGCACCTGTGCGTGTGGCGAGGCAGAAACTCAGAGCATCGATGCGCTCGGCCACACCGAGGCCTTGGATGAGGCGGTTGAGCCTACCTGCACCCAAACCGGCCTGACCGAGGGCAAGCATTGCTCGGTATGTAACGAGGTTTTGGTTGCACAGGAAGTGGTTGATGCACTCGGACACACTAATGTTCACTGGGAAAATGGTAAAAGCGCCACGTGCGATAAACCCGGATATGATGAATATGTTTGTTCGGATTGCGGAGAGGTGCTGGATAGTAGAATTATTCCTGCAACACATTTGCATGTCGGAGCATCACAATGTAGTGGATGTGGAATGAATTATTATGAAGAACTGGCTGAAATCATTCAGGAATACGGTTATCGCAACGAATATGGGACGATCGTATACGAATATTATACGAAAAATTCGGTAAACGTGAATTTTTGTTATACACGTTCCGGAAATATTGAAGTGAACATAATCACGAGCAATAGCAACGGTACGTATAATTTCTATCTCAAAATGTCTGATGCTTCCGGAAGTTATGCCTATTCCGGTTCATCGTGGCTTAAATCTTATGGGGTGATGTGTTACACAAGCGGAAATCTATGGGCATCTTCCAACTCAACGAGCAGCGCATCGTTGAACGTGACAAATTCATATAAAGAACATTTGCTGTCAGGAACAACAAACAGTCTCTCTTATTCTGAGCTGGCTTCATGTACAAATACTGATGAAACTGCCATGAAATTGGCATTACAGAAATTGGATGAATTGCTCAGAACAAGAAGCGAGATAGATATTACCCATTTTGGATTCGAAAAATAGTCATTTGGAAATTCACTGTACGGAATATGCGGGTATCCTGGCATCATTTCGCATTTCGCATTTCGCATGTGCTGCGCGTCGCGCAGCACAGCACTCTTGCACAAATTCATCTTGGTAAATTTATGCAAATCTACAAACATGAAAAAATCCCGGTTTTGCGCTTGCAAAATCGGGATTTTTTGGGTATTATATAATTGTAAAAATGCGGCTATGCCACGAAAAAATTTTCCTATACGGAGGACTGAAAAATGAAAAAGGTCAGAATTGGTATTATCGGTTGCGGCGGTATTGCGAACGGCAAGCACATGCCCTCGCTCTCTAAGCTGCCCAATGTGGAAATGGTTGCTTTCTGTGACATCATCGAGCAGAGAGCCATCGATGCAAAGGCGAAGTACGGCACGCCCGACGCGCTGGTCTGCACCGATTACAAGCAACTGCTGGCGGATGCTACCATCGACGTCGTACACGTCTGCACCCCCAACCGCTCCCACTCCTTTATCACGGTGGATGCGCTGGAGAGCGGCAAGCACGTCATGTGCGAAAAGCCCATGGCCATCAACTCTGCAGAGGCAAAGAAGATGCTGGACGCTGCAGAGCGCACGGGCAAGAAGCTGACCATCGGCTATCAGAGCCGTCAGCCCGCGGGCGCGCAGTACCTCAAAAACGAAGCCGAGGACGGCACGTTTGGCGAGATCTACTACGCAAAGGCAACTGCGCTGCGTCGCAGAGCCGTTCCCACCTGGGGCGTATTCCTGAATGAGTACGAGCAGGGCGGCGGCCCTCTGATCGATATCGGCACGCACTCACTTGACCTGACGCTGTGGATCATGGATAACTATAAGCCCAAGTACTGCGTAGGCACGTCCTACCACAAGCTCAATAAGGACACCAACCAGGGCAACGCCTGGGGCAACTGGGATCCCGAGAAGTTCACGGTTGAGGATAGTGCATTCGGCTTTGTCGTCATGGAAAACGGTGCAACCATCAACCTGGAGTCCGCATGGGCGCTCAACATGATCGACGTGCGCGAGGCCACCACGCTGGTCTGCGGCACCAAGGCGGGCGGTGATTTGTATGACGGCGTGCGTATCAACGGCATCCGCAACAACAGCCAGTATGTGCTGCGTCCCACGCTCAATCCCAAGGGTGCAGCGTTCTACGAGGGCGTCAACACGGGTGATCCCGCTGCCATGGAGGCTGCACAGTGGATCAATGCCGTGGTCAACGATACCGATCCCTGCGTGTTGCCCGAGCAGGCATACACGGTCACCAGAATTCTCGAGGGTATTTACGAGTCCGCAAAGACCGGCAAGCCCTACTACTTTGACTAAGCGAGGAATAGAATATGAAAATCAGCGTACTTGCCAATTTGTACGGAGATAAGTCCCTGGACGAGGCTCTTTCGATCATTACAAGCCTTGGCGTGCATACGGTGGAGCTTGGCGCGGGCGGATACCCCGGCAAAGCGCATTGCAACCCCGCAGAGCTTTTGGCAGATCCCGCAAAATACGACGCGTTCATTGCAACGCTGAAAAAATACGACGTCAGCGTATGCGCGCTGGCATGCCACGGCAATGCCGTGCATCCCGATCCCGAAATTGCGGCATCCTATGATAAGGATTTCCGCGAGGCAGTGCTGCTGGCAGAGAAGATGGGCATTGATACCGTCATCACCTTCTCGGGCTGCCCCGGTGACGCGCCCGGCGCGACCTACCCCAACTGGGTGACCTGCCCCTGGCCGGACGATTTTCTCAAAATTCTGGAATGGCAGTGGAACGAGGTGCTGATCCCTTACTGGAAGGAAGCAGGCGCGTATGCCCTGGCGCACGGCGTGACGCATATCGCGTTTGAAATGCACCCCGGCTTCTGCGTGTACAATCCCGAAACGCTGCTCAAGCTGCGTGCAGCGGTTGGCGATGTGATCGGTGCAAACTTCGATCCCTCGCACCTGATCTGGCAGGGCATGGATCCCGTTGCAGCCATTCGTGAGCTGCAGGGCGCGATCTACCATTTCCACGCAAAGGATACGAAGATCGATGCCATCAACGTGGCCAAGAACGGCGTGC
>JAZUSJ010000082.1:0-7936 GCA_045606685.1 Eubacteriales bacterium | reverse complement strand
CGCATACTTGGAAACCTCAGCTCTGGGAGCGGGGATGGCCTTCAGAATTACCTCGTCAATGATATAGTCACGGCCAACGTGGGTCTGCGCCAGAGCGGCCTTAATGATCTCGGGAGTCAGACCGTCGATCTTGAGGTCCATCTGAATGGAGGTGATACCCTTGTGCGTACCTGCAACCTTGAAGTCCATGTCGCCGTAGAAGTCTTCCAGGCCCTGGATGTCGATCATGGTATCCCAAGAGCCGTCCTCAGCGGTGATCAGACCGCAGGAAATACCTGCAACGGGAGCCTTGATCGGAACGCCTGCATCCATCAGAGCGAGCGTGGAGCCGCAAACCGAGCCCTGAGAGGTCGAACCGTTGCAGGAAACGACGTCGCAGACCAGTCTGATTGCGTAGGGGAATTCCTCCTCGGAGGGAAGAACGGGAACAAGGGAGCGCTCAGCCAGTGCGCCGTGACCGATCTCACGACGGCCGGGAGGACGAGCAGCCTTTGCTTCACCGGTGGAGAAGCCGGGCATGTTGTAGTGGTGCATATATCTCTTGGAGGTCTCCTGGTCAATGCCGTCCAGCATCTGCGCCTCAGAGAGCGTGCCAAGGGTTGCGATGGTCATAACCTGCGTCTGGCCTCTGGTAAACAGGCCCGAGCCGTGGGTACGGGGCAGAACGCCTACTTCCGCGCCAAGAGGTCTGATCTGGTTCATGCTTCTGCCGTCAACTCTCTTCTTGTCAACCAGCAGCCAGCGGCGAACGATCTTCTTCTGGATCTTGTAGACCAGCTCGTCCATCATGCCGGGCAGCTCGGGATACTCCTCGGAGAACTGCTCGAGAATTGCGTCCTTGATCGGAACCATGCGTGCGTCGCGTACAGTCTTGTCGTCGGTATCGAGAGCGAACATCACGTCCTTTTCGCAGAAAGCGAATACCTTGTCGAACATATCGTGATCAAGCTCGCAGGAGGGGTACTCAAACTTGGGCTTACCAACCTCGTCGATGATGGCGTTGATAAAGCCGAGCAGCTCCTTGATCTCCTTGTGTGCGTACATGATCGCGTCGTAAACAACGTCGTCTGCAACCTGATTTGCGCCTGCCTCGATCATAACGACCTTGTTCATGGAGGCTGCAACGGTCAGCTGCATCTCGCTCTTCTTCTGCTGCTCGTAGGTGGGGTTGAGCACGAACTCGCCGTCAACAAGTCCTACCCATGCACCGCCGATGGGGCCGTTCCACGGAATATCGGAAATAGCCAGAGCGGTGGAGGCACCGATCATAGCGGTTACCTCGGGAGCGCAGTCGGGGTCAACCGACATAACGGTCAGCGTCAGAGCAACGTCGTTACGCAGATCCTTGGGGAACAGGGGACGGATGGGACGGTCGATGACGCGGCTGGTCAGAACTGCCTTTTCGGAGGGCTTGCCTTCTCTTTTGAGGTAACCGCCGGGGATCTTGCCTGCAGCGTACATTCTTTCGTCAAAGTCAACGGAAAGGGGCAAAAAGTCGATGCCGTCGCGGGGCTTTTCGGAAGCGGTTGCGCAGCAAAGAACAACGGTATCGCCGTAGCGGCACAGAACAGAGCCGTTTGCCAGGCCTGCGACCTTACCGGTCTCAATGATCAGCGGTCTGCCTGCAAGGGTATAGTGGAACACTCTGTGGTTCTTGAAATTCATTTCAGAACTGATAATTGCGGGTGAATTCATTTCTTCTTTTCTCCTATTCATGTAAATATTTTAAGCTCCCGCACAGGTTTTAGCACTTAAACCCGGGCTTGTCCGAGTGGGTGACAAGCACGCGTTTAAGTTCTAAATCCGTGCGAGGAGATGCTTTTCTGCAAAAAAACAGTTGGGAGCGGAAGCGGCAGAGAAATCCGCCGCTTTCCACTCCCGCAGTAATTACTTTCTGATGTTCAGCTTCTTGATGATCGCACGGTAGCGCTCAATGTCAACCTTTTGGAGGTAGCCCAGCAGGTTTCTTCTGTGGCCGACCATCTTGGACAGGCCGCGACGGCTGTGGTTGTCGTGATGGTTGTCCTTGAGGTGCTCGGTCAGATTGTTGATGCGGTAGGTCAGAATGGCGATCTGAACCTCGGGAGAACCTGTGTCACCCTCGTGGATCGCATACTGCTCGATGATTGCCTGTTTTTCTTGAGTGGTCATGATGTTTTTCACCTTTCAAAATAAATATTTCTGCAATTCGCGTGTCCCACAGGGATCGGTGGGTGAAAGTGCCGGAATACCGGCCGTGTATCCGAAGACCGTGAGAACGCCATGCATAACAAATTATACCACATTCCGTTTGATTTGTAAAGGGGTTAGCACAAAAAAATATTATCAGTTATGAAAAATTCTCATCTACCGTTATGGCTGCTGTTGTGAAAAGTGCTAAACGAAACGCGCTTTTTGTCAGAACCTGTCAAGCCAAGCAGCCCTGCCGTGACCATAAAAGCTCCGAACAGCTGTCGTAAGAGTGCTGCGGGAAGCACGGCCGCAAGAGAAGCACCGATCAGCGTGCCGGGGATGCCGCAAACAGTCAGCAAAATGCACAAGGGGGGCAACAGTTTTCTGTGAGAAAGATGCACCAGCATGGAGGCACCTGCGGAGAACAAGAAAAAGACCAGATTGATGCCCTGCGCCTGTATCTGCGGTACTTGCCCGAGCAGCGTCAGATAGATCACCAAAAGCCCTCCGCTTCCTACGCCCAGGCCTGAGAGCAGGGCAATACAAAAGGATGCAAGCATGTCAAGCCAAGCCATAAAATTCTCTCCTTTCAGCGAAATATCATGATCACGCCGGATATGACCAGCAAAAGGGCGAAAATGCGTTTGAGGGCAGCGGACGAGATGCGCTGCAAAAGCAGTCCGCCGACAAGGCCGCCCGCAGCGGCCGGCAGAACGAATCGGGAAAGGTCGGCGGGAGGCGCGTTACCGTTCCGGATATACAAAAGCGTGGAGATCAGCGTCAGCATCAGCGTAACGACCAGCGCGTTGGCAAAAATGTCGCGTCTTTCGGGCAGGGCATGCTTGCAATAATGTGATATCGCAAGCACCAGAATGATGCCTCCGCCCGCACCGAGCAGTCCGTTGATCATGCCTGCTGCAAGTCCGCAGGCGATCAGCGCGCAAAAGCGAAGGGAACGGCGTGCGTCTGTCATCAGATCTCCTCCTTTTTTGTGAAATCCACGTCTTTTTTTGTGAAATCAGCATTCGGCACTTGCAATTTTGCGTAAGTAATGTTATAATATTTATAACTGTTACTTTTTGTCGGAGTGCGTGAGCGTCTTATGATCCAGTATGCTGCGCAGAGCCGATTTTATGTGATGTAATTTCTGAGAAAGATGAGGATACAGAAGAATGGCAACCAAAAAAACGACTGCTTCGGATACCGCTGCCAAGACAGGAAGTGCGCCCCGCAAGAGCGCACCCAAAAAGAAAAAGGCGAGTAAGAAAAAGGGCGGGGAAAACGTCAGCGCAGCGCAGAGAAAGAAAAATCTGGAGCGCGTGGCAAAAACCAATAAACGAAAGAATAAGATCTCGCAATTCGTGCCGTTCGTGCTGTTTGCATTTGCATTGATCCTGGCGGTGTTGCTGGTGCTGAATCTGATCAGCCAATTCAACGGCGAGCAGCTTGAGGGTGTTGTGGGTGAGTTTATCTGCCGCAATTTGCTGTTCGGTCTGTTTGGACATGCAGCGTATCTGTTCCCGGTGCTGCTTGTGATCTTCGGCATCTTCTGGTTCAAGACCGATGACGGCATTACCAAGGCCATCAAGGCGATATTGTCCGTCATGATCATAGCGATCCTAGCTGCCATGGTACATATCATGCTCTGCGGTACGGATATTGCGGATATGGATACCAATCTTACCAAGCTGTTTCACGACAGCGCCAACTTAGAGGCAGGCGGTCTTCTGGGCGGCTATCTGGGCTGGGTGTTCTGCTGGGCATTCCGCTGGGCGTCCTATCTTATCCTGCCCTTCTGCCTGATCATTCTGTTCTTTATCCTTTTGGAGATCACGCCCGTACAGGTGTGGAACAAGGTCAAGGCTGCAAACGCAAGACGCGCGGAGCGTGCGCGCCTGGCGGCTGAAGAAGACGATTATGACGAGGACGATTACGATGATTACGAGGACGAGGACGAGGACGAGGAGGAGATCCCCGTACCCGTCAGGAAGAATAAGAAAAAGGCTCAAAAGGAGCAGCCCGATGACGACGGCTATCGCGTGGATCCCGAAACGGGCGAGCTGATCGAGATCGGTAAAAAGCCCGCACGCAAGGGCAAGAAGGCGCGCCGTGCAGCAGAGGACGAGGACGATGATATCGGATTTACGCCGCTCAAGCTGACAGATGAGGACGAGCCTCCCATGCAGCCTGCAGCCAAGAGAGCAGGTGCTGTGCAGCCCGATCAGGCGGCAGACGAGGAGCTTGCCGAGCAGATCCCCGAGCCTCAGCCCGAGGAAGAGGAGATTGCCATCGACCGCGATGCGCCCATGGAGGAATTTGAGGTCGATCTGGACGACGGCACAGAGCCGATCGTCCCCCATACCCGCTCCCGCAAGGCAAAGAAGGCCGAGCCAGATCCGGAACCTGAGGACGATGCCATGCTTGACGAGCTGCTGATTGACGACGAGGGCGCAGAGGATGCCCCGACGGCTGAGGCAGAGAACGTTTACGTGTTCCCCACCACCGATATGCTGGCGGCAGGAAACGCTTCTTATCATACAAGCGAGGAAGAGGTGGCAGCCAATACCGAGGTGCTGCGCCAGACCTTGGAGGATTTCCACATCCGCGTCAAGGAGGTGACCTGCTCCACAGGTCCTACCGTCACGCGTTATGAGATCAAGCCCGAGGCAGGTGTGCGCGTGCGTGCCATTGCCAACCTCGTGGACGATATCGCGCTCGGACTTGCCAAGTCGGGCGTGCGTATCGAAGCTCCCATTCCCGGAAAAGCGGCTGTCGGTATCGAGGTACCCAACGACAAGCCCGCGACCGTATATTTGCGCAACCTTCTGGAAAGCCCCGAATTTGTCAACCATAAGAGTAAGGTGGCTGTCTGCCTTGGTGCGGACGTTTCGGGCAAGCCGGTCGTATTTGATATTGAAAAAATGCCTCACCTTCTGGTTGCGGGTGCAACCGGTATGGGTAAGTCGGTATGCATCAACTGCCTTGTCATGTCGCTGCTTTATAAGGCAAGACCGGACGAGGTCAAGCTGATCATGGTAGACCCCAAGAAGGTGGAATTTACCATGTACCGTGATATTCCGCACCTGTACTGTCCCATCGTCAGCGATCCCAAAAAGGCCGCAGGTGCGCTGGCCAGCGGAGTTGGCGAGATGGAGCGCCGCTTCTCTCTGCTCGAGGAGGTCGGGGTGGGTTACATTACGGGCTATAACGAGATCACCAAGGACGATCCCGAAAAGGAATACCTGCCCAGAATCGTCATTATCATCGATGAGCTGGCAGACTTGATGATGACCGCACCCGGTGACGTGGAAACCTGTATCTGCCGTCTTGCGCAAAAGGCAAGAGCTGCGGGTATCCATATCATCATCGGTACGCAGCGTCCCTCTGTTGACGTTGTCACCGGTCTGATTAAGGCAAACATTCCTTCCCGTATCGCGTTTACCGTATCCTCGCAGGTTGACTCGCGTACCATCATTGACGTGGGCGGCGCGGAAAAGCTGATCGGCCGCGGTGATATGCTGTATGCTCCCGTAGGCTCGGCAAAGCCGCAGCGTGTACAGGGTGCATTCGTAGCGGATGGCGAGGTGGAGCGCGTGGTCAACTTTGTCAAAACGCAAAACGGCTCTGCCAAGTATAACGACAGCTTCACCAAGCAGATCGAGGAAGAAGCTGCTAAGTGCGGCAATGGCAAGAAGGGCGGCGGTGCAGGCGGTGATGGCGATCTCGGCGGCTCTGACGGTGAAGATGAAAAGCTGTGGGAGGCTGTTGAGGTGGTTGTGACCGAGGGTAAGGCGTCTACGTCCATGCTGCAGCGTTACCTCAAGGTAGGCTACGGCAGAGCGGCAGGACTTCTTGACCGCATGGAGGAGCTTGGATTTATCTCGGCACAGGATGGCAACAAGCCCAGACGCGTGCTGGTGACCAAGCAGGATCTTGACGAGCTTCGCATGAACGGCAAGGCTGATTAAGGAGGTTTTACCGTGTATCCATATGTATTGATCGATCTGGGTGAGAATTTCCGCTTGGGGCTGTATGATATCTGCTTGATGCTGGGTATCCTTGTTTGCCTTGTTTTGTACCGCGTTTTTGCGGACAGACAGAAATTCAAAGCCAAAATTCAGAACTTTGCGCTGTTTGTAGCGCTCGGCGCCATTGCGGGCGGCTACTATGCAGCGGCTCTTGTGCAGACCTTTTATAACTGGAAGGCTGCACTCGGGGCAGATCCCGATGCAAAATTTTGGGATTTCTGGGGAACGGGCGCAACCTTTTACGGCGGTCTTGTGGGCGGTGTACTGATCTTTTTGATCGTGTATTTCGGTATAGGCGCACTGATCTTCAAAAAGAAAGAGAATATCCACCACTTTTTCCCCATTGCCAATATCGCGGGTGCGGTGATTCCGCTCGCGCACGGTCTTGGCAGGATCGGCTGCCTGATGGCAGGCTGCTGTCATGGCGCGGTGTGTACTGCTCCGCAATGGTATACCTTCAAATTCCTGCAGCTGTATACAGACGGAACGGTCAAGGAATTCTATGCAGTTCCCGTGCAGCTTTTCGAGGCTATTTTCCTATTTGCGCTGGCAGCCGTCATGCTGTGGCGCGTGATCAAGGATAAGCACTATAACTTGTCCATCTATACCATCTCTTACGGTGTGTGGAGATTTTTTGCCGAGTATCTGCGAGCAGACGCGCGCGGAGAGGGCATTATCCCGTTCTTGTCCCCCTCGCAGCAGACCGCACTGCTTCTGATCGCGGCAGGCGTGGGCGTCATTTTCGCGGAGAAGTACGTCAGAGCATATACCAAAAGGGTAACGGCTGCAGAGCAAAATGCGGAGCAGCCTACGGAGGAGGTGCAAGAGCCGCATGAGCAAGCCCCGTCTGAGCCGTAAGGCGTGTATCGTCATTCTTGTCTGCTGCGTTGCACTGGTGGCGGTGTACAAGCTGTTTTTGTCAGCCCCGCTTGCAAACAGCGAGCTGATGCGATCGCTGATCTCAAGCGACGCGTACCGCGCCCCCATTCTGGATACGCTGGTCATGGACGGCCTGGGTGCGGTGGTGTTCGTGTGCATGACGCTGTATATGGGCTATCGCGTGCTGGATCCCTTGAGAAAGCCCGTAGGGAAGTCGCTTCTGTTCCTTTTGCCCTCGCTGGCGGTGGCGATCAATAATTTCCCCCTGATCGGTCTTGCCACGGGCAACGCCTACGTCACCGATCCGATCGGCGGCGTGCTGATCGTGGTGGCATATTGCCTTGCCATCGGCATGTTTGAGGAATTTGCATTCCGCGGATTGTTCTATCTTATGATATTGGACGGCAGACGAAGCAGCACAAAGCAGATCTTCTGGACGACTGCGATCAGCAGCGCGGTGTTCGGTCTTGTGCATCTGGTCAATCTGGCCATCGGGGCAAGCCCGGGGGCAACGCTTTTGCAGGTGGGGTATTCCTTCCTGATCGGCGGCATGTGCGCCATCGTGCTGCTCAAAACCGCCAATATCTGGTATTGCGTGCTTCTGCACTTTGTCTATGACCTTGGCGGCACCATTTTGTACCTTGGCGGAGGCGTGCGCTGGGATACCGTGACCGTCATCATCACCGCCGTGCTTGGCGTGGCGGTTGCCGTGTTCATGGTGATCTCGCTTTTGCGCATCAAGCCCGAGGACGTGGAAAGATTATTTCCCGAAAAGGGGAGTAAACCCGAAGTCGAACCCAGAACCGAATAATTATTGGAACAGCCGCGGCATCTGCCGCGTCTGTTTTGCGAGTTTG
>JAZUSJ010000081.1:0-74868 GCA_045606685.1 Eubacteriales bacterium | reverse complement strand
AGTGTCATATGCTTGTTTTTCTTTTCGTTGTTTCTCATAGTCTGAGCCCTCCATTTCTCAGACTAAATTCTACCACAAAATCCTTCTCACACTAAATGCAACTTCTAAATTGCACTGTTGCATTTACTTTGAGAATTTACTGTCGTTTTTGTCGAATGCAAATTTATCGTGTTCAAGATTGTCACAATGCGTCGCACCTGCATACCATATTAGGGAAGAAGCCTTTTCGCTTCTGATCTTATGGAGGTGTTACTATGTCAGATAACAGATTCACAACCAATTCCTGCAACTCCAAGGAAACGGTTTGTATTGAAACCAACCGGATTCTGGACTCCTGCAGAGATCGCGATTGTTTTGAGAATGTCCGCGTATACCTGACAGACTACGGTCAGGAGATCATTGAGCATACCACCAACGTTCGTGTGAAGTGCGCGGATATTGCCTGGACGCACATCAATATTGAGCCTGTACAGTTTAACCGCGGCTTTTATACTGTAACCATTCGCTTCTATATCAAGCTTGCCTTTGAAGCTTGTATCAACGCGAGAACGCAGGAATTCCAAGGTATTGCGGTGCTTGAAAAGAGCGTTGTTCTGTATGGCAGCGAAAGCAACGTCAGTATTTTCAAATCCGGAAAGTGCAACAATGATTTCTGTGCCCGTCCCGTTCCCGTTTGCGGTGAAAAGAACGTTCCTGAAGCCATCATTGAGGTTGTAGATCCCATTGTGCTGGGGATTAAGGTGGTTGAACAAGTACAGGATTGCTGTAACTGCTGTTGCTGTGCTTGCGATATTCCGGACGGTGTCTGTGATGATCTTGCGCAATCGATGGGGCATGACGAGGATTATCGCAGATTCCTTGCGGTATCCTTTGGCCTTTTCTCGGTCATTCGCCTGGTGAGACCTGCACAGTATTTGATCCATGCAACAGAATTCTGTGTTCCGGATAAGGAATGCGTCAGCAATGATTCCTCTGATCCTTGCAGTGTCTTCAGACATATGCCGTTTCCGACTGCGGAGTTTTGTCCGCCCGGATATTGCGGTGAGCTCAAGGGAGATCGTGCAGGGAACTGCGGTTGCTCATAAAGCAAAGGATCCGCACCAATGGTGCGGATCCTTCATTTTTGCAGTTCTGCGCGTTTTTCTCTGCATTCTTTTCTGTATTGCAAAGGAGATTTTCCGTATCTGCGTTTGAAAGCACGAATATAGTAATTGGCATCTGAAAAACCGTATTTCAGCGCGATCTCGCCAATGGGCAATCCGGTAAATAGCAGCTCCGAGCGCGTTTGATTGAGTCGTTCCTCCAGAACAAATTGCATAGGTGTCAGCCCTGTCAATTCTTTGAACTGTTTTGTCAGCGTGGTTCGATTTGTACGAAAGGTCTGACATAATTGTTTCAGATTCAAGGGAGAAGCAACGTGTTCTCGGATATACCGTATAATCCCGCTGACCTCTTTTTCATCATTTCCAAGATATGCACTTTCTAAAAAATATAATACTGAGATCAGTTGCGATCGCACGTGACACGACCACATAAGATCAGAATTGTGATTTTTTATAAATCGGTCGATCCTGGTATAATAATCATTCATACAGTCATAACCGTCAGCTGACAATGGAATAACGCCAAAATAGTTGCTGTTTCTCTCTAAGAACAAATGGAAATCAGGGAAGTCATGTCTTTTGCAAAGTACTGCGTAATCCGATGCATGAATCATATCATAATTGAGATTCACGTTGTAAAAATACGGACTAAAGGCGAATGATCTTGCATCATAGTCGCCTTTTCCTATGCGGATTGATTCATCCGGGCCCAAGCATAGCGCAAAATGACCGCTTAAATACAACTGTGTTTGGCCTGACGTCAAATGTAATGATTCGGTACGCAACAGTACGACAGTCATCATTTGCGCAGAAGGCTTTAATTCATCGGAAAGCATGACAAGGTTGGGTTGGTACTTCATAATTCACCTCGTAATCTACTATTCCCCCCAAGTATATTATACATTAAAATGATGGTTTTGTCAAAGCAAAATATACATCACCCATAGCACAAAAAACAAAATGACTCATTGCAAGGTAAGCAATAAGTCATTTTTGCTATTAATTCTCAAAGTCAATTAGAATCTGATCATTGCCTTGAGGCAACTGTTCCGTACGAATCACCAGCTCGGGTAAAGCACCTTGCTCAATGCAATCCCGGTGAATAATGACCTCGGTAACGTCATCGCGAGAGGGAATCTCAAACATGGTTTGCATCATGATGCCTTCCATGATGGAACGCAGACCGCGGGCACCCGTATTACGCTTGATAGCAAGCTCAGCAACAGCTTCAAGCGCGTCATCAGTCAGTGTCAGCTTGACGTTGTCCATATCAAACAGCTTGATATACTGCTTGAGCAAAGCAGATTTGGGCTCCTTGATGATTCTCAGCAGAGCATCCTTATCCAGATCGTTGAGTGATACAATAACGGGAAGTCTGCCGATCAGCTCAGGGATCAAACCGTACTTGACAATATCATGGGGCGTGACATCGCGGTAAACGCCGCTGTCGCGTCTTTGCGACTTTGTCTGGATCTCAGCGCAGAAGCCAATGGCTTGATTGCCTTTTCTTTTTTCAATGATGCCTTCAAGACCGTCAAATGCACCGCCGCAGATAAACAGAATGTTTTCCGTATTGATCTTGATGAATTCCTGATTAGGATGCTTACGACCGCCTTGAGGGGGAACGTTAGCAACAGTACCTTCCAGGATCTTGAGAAGCGCCTGCTGCACACCTTCACCGGAAACATCGCGCGTAATAGATCTGTTTTCGCTCTTGCGGGAGATCTTATCGATCTCGTCGATATAAATGATACCGTGTTCGGCAAGATCCACATCATAATCAGCCGCCTGGATCAATCGAAGCAAAATGTTTTCCACATCCTCGCCAACGTAACCGGCTTCGGTCAATGTCGTAGCATCGGCAATGGCAAAAGGAACCTGAAGCGTTTTTGCGAGCGTCTGAGCAAGATACGTTTTGCCGACACCGGTGGGGCCGATCAGAAGCACGTTGCTTTTTTGCAGCTCGACATCATCCTGTTCGGACTGTGCCTTTTTTCTGCGTCCCTTAGGCTTGGCATTTTTGGACAGCACGCGTTTATAGTGATTGTAAACTGATACAGACAGAGCGATCTTGGCTTGATCCTGACCGATTACATATTCATCAAGTGCTTTCTTGATATCCATTGGCTTGGGCAAGGTGTCCATGGAAAGCTTGGCAAGATCAATGGTAGGAGCCATGGTGTGCTCAATCGATTCACTGCAAGCCTCCACGCAATAGTCACAAATATAAGCGCCCGTAGGGGAAGAGATCAAAAAATTGACCTGACTTTCATGTCTGCCGCAAAAGCTGCAAAAGGGAACATCCCCATTGCCGCCTTTGCGGGAACCGTTATGGGTGTTGGCCATGCGATCTACCTCACTTGATCTCGCCGCGGAATGCCTTGACCTGGTCAACGATGCCGTATGCCAATGCTTCTTCTGCGGTCATGAAATGATCTCTTTCGGTGTCCTTTTCGATCTGCTTGACCGATTGGCCGGTATGCTGGGCGAGCAGCTCATTCAAGGTCTTGCGCGTGCGAAGGATCAGATCCGCCTGGATCTTGATATCGCTGGCCTGGCCTCTTGCGCCGCCGCTGGGCTGATGGATCATGATCTCACTATGAGGCAGGGCAATTCTCTTGCCCTTAGTGCCTGCGGAAAGCAGGAATGCACCCATGCTTGCAGCAAGACCGATACAAATGGTAGAAACGTCACAGCGGATAAAATTCATGGTGTCGTAGATAGCCATACCTGCAGTCACAGAACCGCCGGGGCTATTAATGTAGAAATAAATATCCTTGTCGGGGTCCTGCGATTCGAGGAAGAGCATCTGTGCAACGACCAGAGAAGCGGTTGCATCATTGACCTCATCAGACAGGAAAATGATACGGTCACCAAGCAGGCGAGAGAAAATATCATAAGCTCGCTCACCTCTGCCGGTTTGTTCAATGACGGTCGGGACAAGGGCGTCTCTCGGATATTGCGGATAATACATCTTTTTTACCTCGTTTCAATAATAGTGGATATGCGAATTATTCAGCGGACTTTACAACAGCGGATTCCTTTACGATATCCATTGCCTTCTTGACCTGAATATCAGCGATGATGGAAGCATCATCAAGCATGGACTTGACCTGCTCAACCTCAAGATGGTAAGCATCAGCAATTCTCTGGTACTCAGCATTGATCTCTTCCTCGGTAGCGACTGCGCCTTCGATGGAAGCGACGGATTCAAGAGCAAGTCTTGCCTTGACCTGACGCTCAGCCTGAGGTCTCATCTGCTCACGCAGAGCGTCCAGAGTCATACCGGTATACTTGAGATACAGGTTCATGTCCATACCCTGGCTGCGGAGTCTGTTGTCGAAATCACGAACGAAGTTCTCGGTTTCATTGACGAACATAGCCTCGGGAATATCGCCCTCGAGTTTTTCGATCAGAGCCTCGATCAGTTTCTCTTCATACTCGTTTTCAGCCTGTACATTCAGTCTCTCCTGAATTTTTGCCTTGATATCAGCCTTTAATTCATCAATGGTATCAAATTCAGATGCATCCTTTGCAAATTCGTCGTCAAGCTCGGGAAGCTCAATGCGGGTAATTGCGTTGACCTTGGTCTTGAATACGGAAGCCTTGCCTGCAAGCTCTGCAGCGTGGTAATCTTCGGGGAATGTAACGTTTACGTCAAATTCATCACCGATTACATGACCGGCAATCTGTTCCTCAAATCCGGGGATGAAGGAACCGGAGCCAAGCTTCAGAGAATAATCGGTACCCTTACCGCCGTCAAAAGCAACGCCGTCAACAGAACCGTCAAAATCGATCTTGACGATGTCACCCATCTGAGCAGCCTCGTCAGTAATTTCGATCTCGCGGGAATTTCTCTCACGAAGCATTTCGATCTCACGGTCAACCTGCTCATCGGTTGCAACTGCCGCATTCTTTTCAGCTTCGATACCCTTATAGTCCTTGATCTGCATCTCGGGCTTAACAGCAACCTTTGCAGACAGTACAAGACCGTTGTCGTCAAGAGAAACGACATCGATCTCAGGCTGTGCTACGGGGGTGATACCGGCTTCTTTGACAGCAGCCTCGTAGTTTTCGGGAATGAGCGCGTTGATCGCATCCTCATAGAATACGCCTGCACCGTACATCTTTTCGATCACGGACTTGGGAGCCTTACCCTTGCGGAAGCCGGGTACGTTAATGTTCTTTACCTGCTTACGGTAAGTCTTTTCAACAGCCTCATCAAAAGTAGCCTTATCAATGGCGAACTCAAGATAGTGCATGCTTTTTTCGTTCTTTTCAGATTTTACAAGATTCATTTTGATCCTCCAAAATTTTGATTTATTTTTATTTTTTAATTTTCACAACCTATTAATTTTACACAATTTCCTTTGATTTGTCAATAGAAATCATAATTTTACCGGGGAAAATATGTTATTTTATTGGGTAAGGGACAAAAGAAAGGTGATCTGCGGATATTCTGACAAAACGCAGATCGTCATAGTAGAGCACGCTCGGAAGATGATAGCCTCCGTGTATGTGTCCGAAATAACAGTTTTTGACACTGTATTTCTGCAGCGTTGCAATGATCTCCGGACAGACAAAGTTGCCCCAGATCGGTGGAAAATGCAGAAATACAAGCAGCTCCTCGGGATCTTCACTGCTTTGAAGCTTGAGTCCTTGCTGCAGGCTTAATTCCAATCTGATGACCTCACGGTTAACGATCTTTGTATAATCGGTTTGAGAAACGGTTTGTTGCTGGCTGTCATCGGTAAACCAGCCTCTGGTGCCGCAAATGATTTTGTTTTCAACCAAGTGAGCATTGTTATGCAGCAGCAATATGGTATCAATGTGGTTTTCAGCAAAAAAAGCGTGTAGCTTTGTTGCGGTTGACCACCAAAAATCATGATTTCCTTTTCCAATCAATTTTTTGCCCGGCAGGGAATTCAAAAAACATAAATCCTGCGTAGCCTCCTCCAATGTCAAAGCCCAGGAAATATCTCCCGGAATGATGACGGTATCCTGCTCTCCAATTGTATTTCTCCAATGATACTCCAGCTTTTCCACGTACCCGTTCCAACGAGAGCCGAAGACCTCCATGGATTTATTGGTTTGATCATTGATGGACAGATGCAGATCTGCAATGGTATAAATTGCCATGTTGGACTCCTTTCTCTCAGAATAAAGTTCTTATTTTGCAGCATACTACTATTGTCAGATTGACAAAAGGAGATACTAAGATGGATAATAAACGCGGATGCGGATGTGAAAAGCACATCAAAGACGTCAAATGCGACGTTATGAATTGCGTATATCACGATGGTGACTGCTACTGTACAGCAGGTGAAATTGCGATCGGCCCTTCTCACGCGACAACTTCTACAGACACGATCTGTTCAACCTTTAAGCAGGATCACAACAAGCTGTAACCCTTATTCGGACATCGGCCATTGGCCGATGTCCGTTTATTTTTAGTTTTGTGTGTCGGCGAATCGGAATACCTCTGCAAGAATATCCTGCGCATCAACGGTTCTGTCAAATCGAATCTGACGTTCACCGAGACCGACAAGCGGATAGGGGATCTGCGTGCCGGTATATTCAGACAGCAATGCCTGCGACTGCAAAGGATCCTCGGGGGCGTTCTTACCCAAAGAGGCGTATACGTCTGCAGCAAATTTATAGGGGCTCGCAGTGGATGCGACTACAAGAGGTGTTACGGTATCACCGCTGTTTTGCATGTACTGTTCGGCACAGCAAACGCCAACAGCTGTGTGTGTATCCATCAAATAGCCGCTTTCCTGATACTTGCGAATGGTTTGTGCTGTTTTTTCTTCATCAGCAAAAAATCCGCAAAAATCATTGTCAATACGGGATTTGACTGCATTGCTGACAGTATATGCACCGTTCTTTGAAAGTGATTCCATATATTCTCTCGTCTGATCAGCACCTGCAACAAAGTACAGAAGACGTTCCAGATTGCTGGAGATCAGAATATCCATAGAGGGGGACATGGTCAGATGGAATTGACGGTTGCGGTCATATGTGCCGGTATTCAGAAAATCAGTCAGGATGTTATTCTTGTTGGAGGCACAGATCAGCTTGCCGATCGGAATCCCCATCTGCTTTGCAAGGTATGCTGCGAATATATTGCCAAAATTTCCCGTAGGAACGCAGACGTTGAAGCACTGGCCTTCCGAAAGCGCTTCGCTGTTGAGCAGATCACAGTAAGCGGAGACGTAGTATACGATCTGCGGCGCAAGTCTGCCCCAGTTGATCGAGTTTGCGCTGGACAGGAAGAACCCCTTTTGATCGAGCTCTTTTGCAGCATTTGTATCTGCAAAGATCTTTTTGACGCCTGTTTGTGCATCGTCAAAGTTGCCGTGAATGGCGCAAACATTCACGTTTTCGCCCTGCTGGGTTACCATTTGAAGCTTTTGGATCTTGCTGACACCGTTGACGGGATAAAACACCGAGATACATACCTGATCCACGTCGCGATAGCCTTCCAACGCAGCCTTTCCCGTGTCACCGGAGGTTGCAACCAAAATCAAAGCCTTGCGGTCTTCGCCTGTCTTTTTGAGTGCGCGCGAAAGCAGTCGGGGCATGATCTGCAAAGCCATGTCCTTAAATGCTGCCGTAGGGCCGTGCCACAGCTCTTGCGTATATACGTTATCACCGATTTTACATAAAGGAGCAGCACCCCCAACAAAGGATGTGGGGCTGTATGCCTTGGTACAATCCTCCAGAAGCTCTTGGTAGGTATAGTCTGTCAGATATTTTCCAAGGATATATGCAGCTCTGTGTGCGTAATCCATGGAGCAAAGCTCGATGATCTCGTCTTTACTCAAAGAGGGAATGCTATCCGGCACAAACAGGCCGCCATCATCGGCAAGTCCCTTACGAATGACTTGTGCAGACGTGAATTTTTCTTGTTTTGAATCTCTTGTGCTTTGAAATCTCATAATTAGGTCTCCGATTGTGTTGAAAGTTGCTTTTTGAAAAATGTATATGCGTTTTGCCAGAACAGCTTATCAAGCAGTTCTTGGTTATAGCCAAGGGCTGTAAGGCGATCTGCAATTTTTTGAAGATCCCCAACGTGTATAATGCCTGTTGGCAGGTCTGTGCCGTCAAAGTCACAGCCAAAGCAGATGTGATCCTGCGCACCCAGCTCCATGTATCGGTCAATATGTCTTACAACGTCATCAATGCCCGCATTTTGCTGTGAACAATCCCGCAAATGAATGCAGCACATGCTCACTCCAACAATGCCGCCAAGTGCCATCAACTCTGTAAGATGTCGGTCACGCAAATTTCTTGTGTGTGCATATGCGGAATAGGAATTGGAATGTGTTGCGATAAAGGGCTTTTTGTACCGATGCGCGATCTCGATCACGTCATCAACGCTTTGCACGGATGCATGCGAAATATCAGGCACGATGCCAAGCTCAAAGCACTTGGACGTGACAAGCTTACCAAAATCGGTCAAGCCAGAAGAAGTGTCGTGCGAGCCACCAATACAGGACTCGCCGCCCCACAAAAGCGTCATGCAGCGCACGCCCTTGTCGTACAGTACGTCAAGCCTGTCAATGTCACCGGCCAGCAAGCGAGCGTCTTCAACGGCAAGCACTGCAGCTCTTTTACCCGAGGCGAGTGTTGCTTGCAAATCATCCGCGTTCGTAACTCGTGCGATTTTTCCGCTTTCTTCCAGGATAAGCTTATCAAAGTTATCGGCAATATGCAAGAAATGCTCCCAACAGGTCTGATCATCCAGCCTGCGGTTGGACCATATCGCAAATAACTGCACGTATTTCTCATAATCCTGCGCGTTGGAAAGGGAAATGTGGCAGGTATTCTCCCACAGTCCCTGATTTCTGTGATACAACTCGTATGCCGTATCGCAGTGCGTATCAAATAAGGATAATTTCATGTTTTTACTCCATTCCGACTTCACGTTATGTATCCGTTCAAGCCAAAGGCATTTTCAATGTGATTGATTCGCAGCACCTGTCTTTTCGGTGTACCAAAAATTCCGGTTACCTTCTCCCAAAGTCTTGACAGAGGGGGAACGATCTGATCGGGTGTTAAATAGACCTCGATGACGTCCATACGCGGCTGAAGCTCGTATCCGTGCTCTCCCATGTAAGCAAAGGCAGCTTTTAATAGAAACCGTCTTTTTTCGGGAGTTACTGCTGCGGATGGCGTTGTGTAACGATCGGCACGACCGGGTTCCAGCAAACGTGTTTTCACCTCGACAAAAGCAATGCATTCACGGTTGATCGCGATAATATCTATTTCTTGATGAGAAATATGAATATTTCGCTCAAGTATCTCGTATCCGTGTCGTTTCAGATATTTTGCGGCGACCTGTTCACCGCGTTTTCCGACCTGCGCTTTATCCATGCTTCTCTTTATCAAGAAAACGGATAAACTGTTTTCTGTGAATGGGGGAAGGGCCGTATTCACGCAAGGCCTGCATATGTGCTTTTGTTCCATAGCCCTTGTGCTTGGCAATGCCGTATTGCGGATATGCAGCATCAAGCTCAATACACATACGGTCACGCGTGACCTTGGCCAAAATGGACGCAGCTGCTATGGAAGGTGACGTTGCATCACCGGAAATGACGGCCTTGGCATCGATCTGAAAATCTCTTGCTACGTTGCCGTCGATCAACGCAAAATCCGCTTTTGTTTCCAAGCCGTCGATCGCACGACGCATAGCCAAAAGCGTGGCTTCCAAAATGTTGAGTTGGTCGATCTCCTCCACGGTTGCACACGCAATGCTGTAAGAGATCGCATTTTCCTTGATCTGTTCAAATAATATGTCTCTTTTTTTCTCTGAAAGCTTTTTGGAGTCGTTCAGTTCCGGAATGACAAGACCGCACGGCAGAATGCATGCAGCAGCGACAACCGGGCCGCACAAAGGGCCTCGTCCTGCTTCGTCCACACCGCAAACCTGTGTATATCCGCGCTCGTAAAGCTCCGTTTCAAGTTGATATTGCAGCATGATATCCTCACTCCTTATGCTCGGGAATCGTATCCAGCGTTACTCGTCCGATCTTTCCTGCACGGTATTCATCCAACAGCATATTTGCCGTACGCTCCGAATGCACTTCGCCGCCCGAGATCAAAAAGCCTCGTTTCTTTCCGATTGCAAGCATCAGATCGTAATCGCTCATTTCCTGATATTGGGAAAGATCACCCAGCTTGTATCTTTCACTTAAAAGGGCAGGGTAGAGCTTGCGCAAACGGCCGCAAAGGATCATAGCGATCTCCTCAATGTCCAATATATCGTCCTTGATCGCGCCTGTGATAGCCAGGTTTTCGCCAACAGTCTTTTCTTCAAATTTGGGCCAAAGAATACCGGGCATATCCAAAAGATCGATGCCGATGTTTGTAGCTACCCATTGCTTATCAACCGTAACACCGGGACGGTTTTCGACCTTGGCTTTTTTGTTTCCGCACAGTTTGTTGATCAAAGAGGATTTTCCCACGTTGGGGACTCCCAACACCATGGCGCGAAGCTTTCTGCCGGTCATTCCTTTGTTTTTGTATCTTTCTACCTTTTCAATCAGTATGTCGTGTATGGCCGGGCTGAGTTGCTTGATGCCTTCTCCGCCTATGCAATCTGTCAGGATGCATACGGTGTGATCATTGGTATAATGCTGCACCCAGTATTTGCTCGCGGCAGGATCGGCAAGGGAAGCCTTGTTGAGTAACAGCAATGTGGGTTTATCCCCGATCAACTTGCCGATTTCGGGGTTTCGCGAGGAATATGGAATTCTTGCGTCAAGAATTTCAATAATAATGTCGACGTTTTTCAGGTTCTCCGAGATCAGACGGCGCGTTTTGGCCATGTGTCCCGGGAACCATTGAATTACCTGTGAGGGCATTTTTGTTTTCCTTTCGGGGATTAATCAAGATAAATGTCAAAGGGCTTGACGCGAACGATTGCTTTGCCAAGCACGGTTCTTTCGTCAATAAAGCCAAGCAGGCGGCTGTCTGAGGAGTTATTTCGGTTATCGCCCATTACAAACAGCATGCCTTCGGGTACATCAAACGTGTATGAACCGTCCTGCTCATTATATACAGCGTTTACCTTCTTGTACAGTTCACTGTGTTCCCAGTTGTTCTCCCAGGCGTACCGGTCACCGAAATCTGTTTCATCGGGATTGTAATACGTAGCGAATTCATCGTTAAATGCAACGGGTTCTCCGGTTTTTGTATTCTTGATCTCAATGGACTTTCTTTCAAAGTTGATTGTAACAGTCTGACCACCAGTTGCGATCACGCGCTTGACAAGCGGTTTTTGGAAATACTCGATCTGATGGAATACGATCACGTCACCGTTATCCGGTGTGTAAAAGAAATTACTGATGATCAGCATCTGGCCATCCTCAAAAGAGTTTTTCATAGAACCGCCATCGACGCGACAAAGTCTTGCACCAAATGTAAACACCAACAGGACAGCGGCTATGGAAACAACAAAAATCTCAAGATAGTCGAATAATCCCGAGGCGAATCCGCTTTTTTTTTGCTTGTTTGATTCTTTGCCGTTCGGATTCTTCTCTGTATCATCGCGCTCTATTACCATTTCCAGCAGATCGTGTCCGTGCTCTACCACGACCTCGGTCATACTTGCGGATTGTTCATCGAAGCAATCCACACCATCGTAGATTTTTTGTGAATCGTATAGCATGAACGGAACGGGATCAGAGGAGTGTGTGCGAATTTCCAAAGGCGTTGGATGATCGGGCAAAACAAGGATCTTATAATCCTCGCCACAATCGGCAAGGTATTCGCTGACCGGTTTCAGGATCAGTTTATCAATCAGCTCGATCGACAGCACCTTGTTTTCAATCTCACCGCGGTGTCCGCACTCATCGGGAGCTTCTACGTGGATGTACACGAAATCCGTTCCCGACTTGAATGCGTCAATTGCTGCCTGTGCCTTTCCGTCATAATTGGTGTGTACATTACCGGTAGCGCCGGGTACGTCAATGGATTGCATACCCGCGCAAAGTCCGATTCCTTTGATCAGATCCACAGCCGAAATTACAGCACCGTCAATTCCCCATTTTTCTTTAAAGGAGGGAAGTGTGGGCTTTTTTCCGGGACTCCAGAGCCAAGCAGAATTTGCAGGACGCAATCCGCGGGCTCTTCTGGCTTCATTTACGGGGTGATGGTTGAGCACCTCATAGCTTTCTTTCATGAGTGCATAATATTCCTCGCCACCTTCTGCCAAAGGAAGATGCTGTGCAATACACTGACCGAGAATGTCATGCGGCCGCATAAAAGGATATTGATCGGGGCGGTTTTTCCAGATCAAGCAATGGCGGTAGCTGACTCCGGTATGGAACGTGCGTTGATCGTTACCGAAATGCTCCTGCAGAGCTTTGATCAGCTGATCTGCTTCTTCTGTAGTGATCTCATCCGCGCTATGATCGATCATGATTTTCTGCTCATATTCGTCCTCATCTTCCGAGAGTGTGACGAGATTACAGCGGAAGGCCGTTTCATCCGCCTGCATATCGATTCCCATGCTGACAGCCTCCAAGGGAGAGCGACCGCGGGAATAAACCTTAGGGTCAAACGACAAAATAGCCATATTTGCGGTGTCGCTTTCAGGCACCATACCTTCGGGTACGTTGGATACCATACCTACCATGGATTCCTTGGCAAGCGTATCCATACAAGGCTTATACGCAGCCTGCATGGGAGTCTGATCGCTTAACTGTTCGACCTTTACATCGGCCATTCCGTCTGGAATTAAAACAAGATATTTCATAATTAGCTCCGGGATATAAATATTCATACTATTATACCACAATCCTTGAAAATATACAACACATTTGACGCAAACATTCCAAAAAAATTTGCAAGAAATTCATACCTTTCCTTGTAATCAACCTTGTTTTTGACGGGACTTTGTGATATAATAAAATAAATCATTCTGACATAAGGAGATCTCTTTGTGAATCAAGAAAATCAACAGGCAAATATTCCGAGAAGTGCGCGTGAGCAAACCAAAAAGCTCAAAAAGATCATTATCATTACGTTTTGTATTATGGTGGCGTTCGTATTGGTGTACTTCATTTTCTCGGCATTCTTTTACGATTTGCTCGAACAGACTCTGAGCGGTTATTTCCCATGGATCAACGGTGCTAAAAATGAGTATCAGGGAAATGACTTTACCAATATTTTTTATCCGATTGATTATGACCATAACATCATGAAGGACAAAGAATACCTTGCACTTGACAGAAGCGTTTATTATTACGCATCCAGCGACCAGTACGGATCCGTGGTCGTACTTGATGAAAGCAACTGTGACAAGCAAGCTATGGGTGTGACATTGCTTTACAATATGGTAGACGCCATTATTGCTGGTGACGTGGATGCTTACAACGCATGCTTCAGCGACTATTATTTCGAGCACAAAGGCATTGAGCCAGATCCCGGCTTTACCATGACGCAGCTCTACGATATCAAGATCACCAATATGGGACAAAAAAAGGTGTCCGACAAAAAGCTGGGTGATTATACTCAGTATGAATTTGTTCTTCAGTACTCGATTCACAAAAATAACGGAACGTTCCGAAGCGATATCGGCAGTGATAAAAATGCAGCCAACTATATTGTAATCACCGACCGGAACGGCGAGCTATTGATCGAGGATACGCATTTCCCGTATTTCTTCAGCCATTGATCGAGGTATCCGTATGCAATATCAGGCAATTTTATTTGATCTGGACGGCACTCTGCTGCCGATGCACGAGCCAACCTTTGTCAAATACTTTTACGGTGCTTTGATCAAACACGTAGCCCCCTCGGGCGTTTCCCCAAAAATTGTCGGAGAAGTATTGGAGGGAAGTCTGCGCTATGTGATCGCCAATGACGGATCCCGTACCAACAAGCAGGCGTTTGCTGATTTTTATAATACCTATTACGAAAAGACCGGGGTTCTGATCAAGGTGGAGGATATCGAAGAATTCTATGCTACGAAATTCGATACACAGGTACGCCAATCCTGCGGATATGATCCTGCCGCTGCAAAAGCTGTAGATTATATCAAACGTCAGAATATACCCATGATCGTAGCCACCAATCCGTTTTTTCCACGTATAGCCACGCAGATCAGACTTGGTTGGGCCGGGTTGAATCCCACAGATTTTTACGATATCACAGTGTATGAAAACTCGCATTATTGCAAACCTAATCTGATGTACTACCGCGAGCTGTTCGAGCGCACGGGGGGTGATCCTGAAAAATGTTTGATGGTTGGCAATAACGTCGCGGAAGATATGATCGCCAAGCAGCTTGGGTGCGACGTGTTCCTGGTTACACGTGATCTCATCAATCCGCATAATCAAGATATTGCGCAGTATCCGAACGGCAGCTTTGACGATTTGATAGAATACTTGAAATCCAAGTAATAAAAAAAGAGGCGCGAGCCTCTTTTTTTATTTTGCTCAGATAGCTGCAATGCACTTGTTTACCCAAGCAAGAATGTCGGTCTTTTCCTGATCACTGATCTTGGAGTTGAACAAATTGCCGCCGTTGATGTAAAGTGTATCGGGGCAAATATTTGTGCCTGCAGACTGAAGCAGAGAACGAACGTAAGCGTCACCTTCGGGTGTGCCGTCGATCATAAGAGCGACATTTGCGGCACGTGTTTTGTTAAGCTCACTGATAAACAGGCGAACATCATCCTTCAACGAACCCTTACAGGTAACAACCAGGACGACCAATCTTTCCTTGTCACAAGAATAAGCAGGGGGAATCACGTCAGCAGCATTGATATTCAGCTCAAATTCCTGCTTGATCATCTGTGTGATAGACACCAGCTTCTTTTTACCGGGGGTGCAAAGTACGCGCATTTTAATAGCCATAATATTTTTTCCTCCTTACCGGCAAAATAAACCGGTTTTTATTATTATAACATATAAATGGTCGCAAAGTAAAGTATATTTTCTAAAATCGGGATATTATACAGATTTATGGCTTGTAATTTAGTTAGGTTGACACACTCCGAGGGAAGAATGCAAGTTGTCAAATCAAGATTAATGTAAATTTTTCTCGCGCTATAAGTTAAATTTATACAGATACCTTGTATTTGGAATTTTTCTATGTTATAATGATATTCGGTTTTAAGCAGAGATACACCAACAGGGCATACCTTTACGGAATCTATGTCATTATACAAAATTAAAGTTTTGTATAATGTAGGGGACTGAAAAAGGCAATTATAGCCCCCTTGGGGTACTTCCCCGGGTATTTTTGCTGTTTTGGCCGGGGTTAGACAGATACTTTTCTTTTGTAGCCTGCCCACCGCGCAAATGCCTTTCCCTCTTGTTTTTTTCAAGAACCTGCTTTGCATGCAGATACAAAGACCTGTTTACCTTAGGCAATACTTGCGTTACGTCCTTATGTACCGTACTTTTGCTGATCCCGAATCTTGCTGCGGCTGCTCTGACAGTTGCATCGTTTTCGATCAGATAATTGGCAAGCAATACGCATCTTTCTTTTTCTGAAGATATGTACATCATACGCGCACCTCACGTCTTATTTCTGTTTCAATTTATGCATCAAGCATGCGTTTTATGAACATACAGGAGTTGTTTTATGTCACTTTATCATGATATTTCATATTCATGCGTGCTTGAAGGCATGACGTCGATATCGGCGTTGATCCATGGCCGTGAAGCCGGTTTGAATTTGCGTATGATTTATACCGTATTGGTGGATGCTGATAAAAAACGCAGTAAATACCGAGAGATCGGTTATCTTAAGGCTATGGCCGATCAGCACAATTATTCTATCGAATTCGTTTCATCGCAAGTGATCGATCAACTTACACAAGGTACGACGCACGGTGGCATCATTGCTTTGTGCAGTGACCGTGAATATAACGACTGCAAGGTTTTATCAACTGATGGATTTTGGGTTATGCCTGATGGCATTGAAGATCCGTTTAATCTCGGATACACGCTCAGATCCTTGTATGCCGCAGGTGTTAACGGTGTGGTATTTCCACCGCAAAACAGATTGTGTGCTGCAGGCACGGTTGCGAAATCCTCCGCAGGCACCTCAGAGATGCTTGATATCCGAGTCGATGAGCAGGATGTTGCCATAGATGCTTTTGTCAGAGCCGGTTATCGCATTGTATGTGCAGGAATCCGTGATTCTGTGAGCATATATGAAGCTGATCTAAAAAAGCCGCTTTTACTGATCGTTGGTGGCGAAAAACGCGGCATTTCTCGTAATATTTTAAGTAAAGCAGATCAGATTGTACGCATCGACTATGGCCGAGAATTCAACGGATCACTCTCTGCAGCCTCTGCTACGACGGTCATTGCATTTGAGGTATTGCACCAAAATACACCCGACAGCAAGTAACATTATACAAAATCATTATATAAAAAGGAATTCACTGTTTTGGAAAAGCAAAAAAAATTCAAGATCCCCAATATCTTTAATATGAACCGTGACGGAAAAGGTGTTGAACCCGGTGAGGATACCACACCAAATCTGAAGTATTTCTTCAAGCTCTTTTTCCGTAAGTTCTCTAATCTGCTTACACTGAATCTGATGATGTTCGGTATGGTGCTTCCTATCGTGATTGCCATATACATCTTTTTTAACGGTCCGCAAATGCCGACGCTGAGCAGCCCGGGATTTTCAGTTCTTGCAGGTAGTCATATGACCGGTGTTTCAGGCTCTGAGCTTATGACAAAAATGATGCACATGCTGCCTCAGGTAAACTTTATCACGTATGATTCTTATGCAAGCTGGCTGCCATATGTGCTGATCGGTATTTTGGCAATCACATGGGGCTGGCAGAATACTGCTGTGACCTACATCCTTCGCGGACTTGTTCGAGGTGATGGTGTGTTCATGTTTTCGGACTATATATACGCGATCAAGAAGAATTTCAAACAAGGTTTACTTCTGGGCCTTTTAGATGCGGCTGCGATCATCATCCTGATCATAGACTTTATGTACACATGGAGCATGCGATCCGGATACTGGTCTTATTTGATGTTCTTTATCATAACTGCTTTGATCATCGTGTATCTTTTTATGAGAATGTACATGTATCTGATGATGATCACGTTTAATATTTCCATTTATAAAATGCTGAAAAATGCTTTGATCTTTACAGCGCTCGGTATCAAACGAAATCTGATGGCAGCACTTGGCATTGTGCTTTGTCTGGCACTATGGGCGGCACTCGGCATAGTCGGATTACAGTATAATTTAGGCTTCTTATTCTTTATTCCCGCATTCATTATGTTTGCACTGATCGGATTTATTTCGGTATACGCAGCTTATCCGATCATAAAAAAGCATATGATCGATCCCGTCACAGTCAACAACGATACAGCCGATCAATCCCAACAGGACTGATAGTAAAAGCCAACCGCTTTGGGGCGGTTGGCTTTTACTTATATTCCAGCAATTCGCTTACCGTCACGAACGTAAATCCCATATCAAGCAGCTGCGGAATAAACATCTCCAAGGCTTGCACGGTGGGACTGTTCGCACCTATATAGTCGTGCATGAGAATGATGTCACCGTGCGTAGCATTTTCCACGATCTTGGCGCTGATGGATTCGGGCGGTGTATGCGCCCAATCAAGCGTATCCAAACTCCATAGAACATTTACATAGCCAAGATCGTGAACGATCCCTTTCATTTGAACGCTGATAGCGCCTTCGGGAGGGCGAAACAGCACAGGGGACTTCCCTGTTTGCATAAATATTTCTCTTTCGCAGTCCAGAATTTGCTGCTCAAATGCATCTGCGTCCAGCTTTGCTGCGTGTGAATGCGTATAGGTGTGATTCCCAATTTCATGCCCGTGCTGTATGACTTGTTCAACAATGCCGGGATAATTTTTGACGTTGATTCCGATCACGAAAAACGTTGCTTTGATATCATATTTATCAAGCACTTCCAAAATCTGTTTCGTCTGTCTTGGATGCGGTCCGTCGTCAAAAGTCAGAGCGATCAATTTGTGCTTTTCTTGCGATTTTGCATAACATGAAAAACGCATCAACGGAGTCAGCATCAGCAATACGCAGATGAATGATAAAGCCCGTTTCATGATTGCTCAAATGAAAGCTCGTCCAAAGAGCCGAATCTATAGCCCATGTTTTTTAATTCTACGATCACATCGCGGAGAATCCCGGCATTGGTAGCAGAGGTGGGGTGCAGCAGCATGATCTCTCCGTTGTGCAGATTTTCAAAAATCTTCTTTTTTGCTGCTTCGGGACTCATTTGATTTCCGTTATCCCAATCCGCGTAAGCAAAGCTCCAGAAAACCGTTTTGTATCCGTAATCGCTGATGATTGACAAAGAATTCCGATCAAACGTACCTTCGGGCGGCCGAAAGTACGGAGCCATTTGCTTGCCCGTCAAATTCGTATAGGATTGTTCAAGCGTCCTGATCTCTTTGATAAGATCCTGCTTTGAAACCTTTGTGATATTCTTGTGATTGCTTGTATGGTTACACACCAAATGTCCTTCATCAGCCATTCGTTTTACCAGCTCCGGATTTCTTTTGATCAGATTGTCAAGAATAAAAAAAGCTCCGCATATATTCTCATCCCTCAGAATATCGAGAATCTTTTCCACATTTCCGTTTTCGTAACCCGCATCAAATGTGAGATATACTACTTTGTCGGTGGATTCTTGGTTATGAGCCTTATCCACGTAAACGCACTGATATTCTTCGATCATGGAATAGGCGGGATCAAGCAGAGGTTGCTTGTGTTGCGCATTACGCTTACAATACCAATGCAAGGCCGTATCAGCACTTGCATATATGCATAATATAGTGCATATTACTAAAAATATACAGAAAGCGCCCCAAATTTTTTTCTTTACCGTTTTCAGCACGCGATCAACTCCTTTCTCTATTTATTATGAATAGTTTTAACGGATTGTTGCATGGAAATGAAATCCGTAAATATTAGTCAAATTCCATATGAATATATATGCAATATTGTTGAATATTACTATTGAAATTTGCATAATTGTGCAGTATAATATATTCATATTTTGAATTCCCAAAACGAAAGGCAATTACCATGAAAAAAGAAATCAAAAAAATCGTTCTCGCGTATTCCGGCGGTCTTGACACATCCATTATCATTCCGTGGCTCAAAGAAAATTATCCCGGATGCGAAGTCATCGCAGTTTCCGGTGACGTAGGTCAAGGGACTGAGCTTGACGGTCTGGAAGAAAAAGCGATTAAGACCGGTGCCTCCAAGCTGTACGTGCTGGATCTGAAAAAGGACTACATTGAGAATTACATATATCCTTGCCTGAAAGCAGGCGCTTCTTATGAAGAATATTTGCTGGGAACATCCCATGCACGTCCTTGTATTGCTAAGGGACTTGCTGAGATTGCTATTAAAGAAGGTGCTGATGCGATCTGCCACGGCTGCACCGGTAAGGGCAACGATCAGGTACGCTTTGAATTAACCATCAAGGCTTTTGCACCCGACATGCAAATCATTGCTCCTTGGCGTGTTTGGGATATCAAATCCCGCGATGAGGAAATCGACTATGCGGAAGCGCACAATATTCCCTTGAAGATCAGCCGCGAGACCAACTATTCCAAGGATAAGAATATCTGGCATCTCTCTCATGAAGGACTTGATCTGGAAGATCCTGCGAACGAACCGCAGTACAGCAAGCCGGGATTCTTAGAGCTTGGTGTAGCTCCCGAGCAGGCTCCCGATACTCCCGCTTATTTGACGATCACGTTTGAAAAAGGCATTCCCGTTGCCATTGACGGACAGCAAATGGATAGCGTGGCATTGGTAGAAAAGCTCAACAAGCTGGGTGGCGCACACGGCATTGGTCTGCTTGATCTGGTAGAAAACCGTCTGGTCGGCATGAAGAGCCGCGGTGTTTACGAAACGCCCGGCGGAACCATTTTGTACCATGCACATAAGGTGCTGGAATCCATCACACTTGACCGTGACACCCAGCATTACAAACAGCAGATCGCGATCAAATTTGGTGAGCTGGTTTATAACGGACAATGGTTTACGCCTTTGCGTGAAGCTCTTTCCGCATTCGTTGATAAGACGCAGGAAAGCGTCAGCGGCGACGTAAAGCTCAAGCTCTATAAGGGCAACATTATCAATGCAGGTGTCACTTCCCCCAATTCCCTTTACAGCGAGACCATCGCATCCTTTGGTGAAGATGGCGGTGCTTATGATCAAAAGGATTCTGCAGGATTTATCAATCTGTACGGTCTGCCGATCAAGGTCAAGGCAATGCTGGATGCACAAAAGAATAAATAATCATTTCGGGGTGTCTTTATGACAAAGACACCCCTCGTTTGATAGATAGAAAGGATACATAATCATGAATACCATGTGGGCAGGCCGCTTTCAAAAGCAGCTGAACAGTCGTGTAAACGACTTCAATTCATCCATTCATTTCGATTGCAGAATGTATAAGCAAGATATTACGGGATCGATTGCACACGCTACCATGCTTGGAAACTGCGGCATTATTTCGCAAGAGGACGCTGCTTTGATCTGTAAAACGCTTCAGGAGATCCTCGCAGATCTTGACAGTGGTGCGCTTGATTTTGATATGACAGCCGAGGATATTCACATGTTTGTAGAATCCGAGCTGACAAGCCGCATCGGTGACGTTGGCAAACGACTGCATACCGCAAGAAGCAGAAATGACCAGGTTGCTCTTGATCTTCGTTTGTATCTGCGCGATGAAATATCCGAGCTTAAGGCACTGGTATATCATCTGATTGAGGTGATCTGCAATAAATCCGAGCAGCACGCAGGTGATATTATGCCGGGATACACGCATCTCCAGCGTGCGCAGCCGGTGACGCTTGGTCATTACCTGCTGGCTTACGGACAAATGTTTGCACGTGACGCTCGAAGACTTGACGATGTTGCCAAGTATATGAATGTTCTCCCATTGGGATCGTGCGCACTTGCAGGCACGACCTATCCGATCGACCGTTTTATGGTAGCCGATCTTTTGGGCTTTGAAAGCGTTTGCGCAAACAGTATGGACGGTGTTTCCGACCGTGACTATGCCATCGAGCTTCTCAGTGCGCTTTCGATCGTGATGATGCACCTGTCGCGTTTTTCCGAGGAGATCATTTTGTGGTCTTCCTCCGAATTCGGATTCGTGGAGCTGGATGACGCATACTCTACCGGTTCTTCTATCATGCCGCAAAAGAAGAATCCCGATATTGCCGAGCTGGTGCGCGGCAAAACGGGACGCGTTTACGGGGATCTGACCACGCTTCTGACTGTTATGAAAGGCATTCCGCTTGCATACAACAAGGATATGCAGGAGGACAAGGAAGCAGTATTTGATGCTGTAGATACAGCCAAGATATGCCTTGAGTTGTTCGCTTCCATGCTTGAAACAGCGACATTTCGTACCCAAACGCTGCGTGAAGCTGTTTCCAAGGGCTTTATCAACGCAACGGATTGTGCAGACTACATGGTAAAAAAAGGACTTCCCTTCCGCAGTGCATACAAGGTGGTCGGTACGCTTGTCGCGTATTGCATTCAAAACAACAAAACTCTTGAAACTCTGACGCTTGAAGAATACAAATCAGCTGATCCCATATTTGAAAATGACGTATATGCAGCAATCGATCCCGATACCTGTGTTGCAGGACGCGCTTGCTACGGTGGGCCTGCACCGCAAAGTGTGATCAAGCAGATTGAAGAGTTGCGCAACATTCTGACAAAAGCAGAATAATACTCCTATATATTTATGCAAATCGATCAAAAGTCATGACGCGTTCATGCTAAGTTCACCATGCGTTCAACTATTCGTGGTAGAATGACCAGAGATTGACACGAGGAGGTGACGGTTTGGCAGAAAACACGTTCCAACGCAGAGAGAAGAAAATACTGTTCGATGCAAGCCTTGCCGAGCCACTCAGGCAAAGGATCGAAGAGTATATGAATGCCGATCCCTATAACAAGGACGGCAAGCCCTACACGATCTGCAATCTCTATTTCGACAATCAGAATAATGACGTTATCAGGAATTCGGTACAGCTTCCCAAATACAAGGAAAAGCTCAGACTGCGCAGTTATGGCACACCCGATGCGGATACCAAGGTGTTTTTGGAGCTGAAAAAGAAGCTGCAAGGCATCGGAACAAAGCGGCGCGCAAAGCTGAAACTTTGCGAGGTGTATGCTTTTCTGGAGCATCGTGCGTATCCCGAGGACACCAAGTTCATCAACACGCAGGTGTTGCGTGAGATTGACTATTATCTTTCGCATACCCCAGTCGAGCCGGTTGCATACGTCAGCTATCAACGGTATGCATATTTTGGCAAGGAGGATCCCAATTTTCGCGTGACGTTTGATTTTGATATTATATCAAGAAGACACGATCTTTCGCTGGAAAGTGGTAGATACGGTGATCCCCTGCTGCCCCCGGATCTGGCGCTGCTTGAAGTCAAGTTTTCCGGAGCAGTTCCCATGTGGTTCGTGGATATCATGAATGAATTTGGCCTTTCGTTCCACACGTTTTCCAAAATCGGCACGGATCTGAAAAAAACAGTACTGAAAAAGAACGGCATCGACGAGTTTTTGTTGACCGGCTTTTTATAAAGGAGATTTTCAAATATGCAAGCATTACAAAACTTTTTTAACCAGCTACTGGTAAACATTGAGATTTATTATGACACTGCCAGCACCGGCATTTCCACGTTGACGCTTGGCAAAACGCTTGCACTGATCGGTGCGAGCATCGGTATGTGTCTGCTTGTCACCCTTGTTTACATATTCGCCAATCGCAAAACCGGTTATTCTACCAAATCTCTGATGACCATTCTTCTGATGGGCCCCATCGTATCGGTTATCGTAATCGCAGTCGGCTCCAACCTGGCGCGTGCGATCAGTATTGGCGGTGGTCTTGCGCTGATCCGTTTCAGACATTCTGTGGAAAACCCCAAGGACCTGATCTTCATTTATTTGTCCGCAGCAGTCGGTATGGCTTGCGGTACGGGCGGTATTGGCTTTGCTGCCATTGCGATCGGTATCATTCTTGCAGTCATTATGATTGCTACCCTGACCGGCTTTGACAAGATCGGCGGCGGTTCGATGAGATTGACCATCATGATTCCCGAATCTCTTGATTTTGCAGGTGTGTTTGATCCTGTTCTCAAACAGTATTGCAAGACTTACAATCTTGAGAGAGTAAAATCCGTTGAGTACGGTACGCTCAATGAGCTTCGCTACAGAATCCGCCTCAAGGACAAAAACGCGCAAAAGGCTCTTTTGGACGATCTGCGCGTCCGCAACGGCAACCTCAACATTTCCATCACACAAAGAGCATCCGACGATTGATATTGCACAAAAAAGAACCCGGCCTGTTTGATACTGGCTGGGTTCTTTTCAATATTCAAAGCGCATATTCGCTGATGGATAAGTTGTTTTTGAGCAAAAAAAGGTTCATAATAATCAAAAGTTTTGATAGTATTGATATCATCCAAACATCGGTTGTATTTGAAACAACCATTTGATAATTGTTTTTCAGTCAGAGATGATGTATAATACAATTACACCGGTGATAACGAATGAATAAAGGAGATTATGATGCAACTGAATATTGGAAATAAAATACGCGAATTAAGGCATCGCGACAGGCGCACACAGGAAATGTTGGCAGATGCTTTGGGCGTTACATCGCAAGCGGTATCTCGCTGGGAGTCGGGGGGCAGTTATCCGGATATGGAGATTGTTCCGGCTATTGCAAACTATTTTGGCGTTTCTATTGATCATTTGTTTGGTTACGATAATGACAGGCAAGTAAAGATCAATACCATTTTAGATAAGGCGCACGAATACAATTTGCGCTATCGCAATGATGGGATATGGTTTGATGAATGTCTGACTTTACTGAGAAACGGTCTTGCAGAGTTCCCTGATAATGAGTCAATCATGATTGAACTTGCAGACACATTGTGCGAAATGGGATGGAGGCGATACGGCGAACATCTTTATTATGATGAACAAGGATTCATTCAGCATGATCATCAAAGACATGTAAACAACCCGTATTGGCAAGAAAGTATAAAAATATGTGAGCATCTTGCTGAAAATACCACCATTGCATGCTTCCGAACACGTGCTGTAAGTATTCTGGTCATGTTATACCGTAATACCGGCCGGTATGATAAAGCGATAGCGCATGCAAAAGACATGCCCGGAATCCAGCAATGTCGCGAATATTTACTTGCAGACGGTACAGACGGAAAGCAACAGGCCGCTTATATTGGCCAATTCCTTCTTTGCTGTGCAAAAGAATTTGCTGAGCAACTGATATTTGGTCTGATTGCGAACAGTAATAATTTTGAAAGCGATATGCCTATTGACAAAGTAAAAGGAGCGATTGCTAATTTTGATTTGATCTGTGATGACGGTAATATGGGCGAATATCATGATTTTGTTGCCAAGCTTTATCTTTACCTTTCCAGGCTTCAGTATGCCCGCGGGTATTGTGATGACGCTTTTGTTTCGCTTGATATGGCACTTGAACATGAAAAAGCGTATGAAGCAGTATTTGACGGGGCTGAACACAGTCTTACAGCGCCGCTTGTTTCATTCGTCCGTTATACACCGGATCATGTAAAAGGTGCGGTCAAGGATCTGGCTGTTGACTGGCCGTTTTGGTGTTATCCGGATTTTTCGGATATTGAAGAAGAGATCAAAGCAGATCCTCGTTGGGCAGCTTGGGTGAATAAACTATCATAAGCTCCCTGATCCAACAATGATCAAGGACTCTATCATGCAGAACACCGCAGAATTCTCTGCGGTGTTCTTTGATATGAATCAGAATCCCTCGTACTCTTCATAGAAGCCGGCCTTTTGCATGCAGGCACGGTATGCCTCCCACGTCCAGCCATCGCCAATGGTACAGGTAAAATGGTTTTGACCGTTACCGGCGTCGCTTTCCCATGTGATCATGTAGAAGCCGTTCTTTGTTTCCGGAACCTTTTCTATGCGAGCGCAGCCGTTTGCTTCTAACACAAGATTCCCCTTTGTAATGGTATGATTCGTCGTCAGATCCGTCACTGTGTAGCTTGCGTGTACCTCCGCTTGCGTGTCGTTTGCAGCAACAAGCGTAAGCTGACCGTCCACAGGCTCATCAAACATCAAGCAGAAAGGTGTTTGAGAGCGTTTGATATAGTGATAAGCAATCTTTTTGCATCCATACCAGTCAACAACAGCGTCGGATACCTGCGGCCATCCGTCTGCAATATTCCACCAAAGAATGCCGCTCATTCTCCATTTGTGAATTCTGAATCTTTCGATGAAATACTTGACCGCCTCAGCCTGCGACACCTGGCTTTGTCTTGCAAATTCACCAAGTTCGTTTGAGGGTGTACCGAACAAGCGCTCAACCTGACTGACCATCAGTCTGTTACGGTAAAAATAAGGATTACCGTCCAAGTAGGGTTCTATACCTGCTGCGTGGATCAGCCAATCCGGATTGTCGCAGATCTCATAAATGGACTCCTTGGGCAAGCTCTCTTCGGGAATAAACTTCTTGATCGATTCGGGTGAAGGACAACCGTGATATCCGATCTCGGATGCGAAATGGCACTCCGAATTCCCGTAAAAATCCCCCTTGAAATAGTCGCGCGGTCCCCAGAGGTGATCCTCAGAGGGCATACCGTATTTGTATGCGGTTGCATCAAGGTAAGGAGAGCTTGGCAGATACGGACGAGTTGCGTCATGATTGCGCAGCTCGTGCAGAATCATGTCACGCGTGATCACGTTGTAGTTGGGATCAAGCATTGCTACAGGATCGTCGTCCGTTCTGTGCTGCTCCCAGTAAGGCACAACAAAAATATCACACTCGTTATCCCCTGCCCACAAAACGAGTGAGGGGTGATTGCGCTTTTCAATGGCGATATGCTTGATCTCCTCCTTGACAAGCTTGCAAAGACGCTCATCATCCGGATAGTGGCCGCATGCAAAGCTGAAATCCTGCCAGATCATAATGCCATGCTCGTCACAATAATCATATAGCACGTCACTCGGATACACGTTGCCGCCCCAGCAGCGGATCATATTGCAGCCCTGTTCGTCTGCAAGCTTGATATTGCGCAGCGTGTAGTCGTCGTGTCTTGAAGGAAACGCATCGCAAGGTACCCAGTTCGTGCCCATTGCAAAAATGCGTTTTCCATTGACGATAAAGCAGAAATCTCCGTCATCACCGGAGCAGGAGGTACGCTTGAGATGCAGCGTGCGGATACCGAAGCGATATTTGACGCTATCGTATTCCACGCCATCCTTGACAAGCTTGATTTCCATATCGTACATATTCTGTTCCCCGTAATTCTTGGGCCACCACAGCTTGGGTGCCAAAAATCCGAACTGAATCTTACAGGACGCGCAGAAAGGTCTGTATTCATGGTGTATCACGCTATCGCCACATTCACCGTGCAAAATCACTCTGAAATCAGAAATAAAATCCTCATCGCTCTGAATACGTAGCGTGGTGCAGATATAGGCATCATGCTCATTTGCCCACATGGTATAGGTGAACGGATCCACGATGCGATTTTGGGGCTTATAGACGATTTCAACAGGTTTCCAAAGGCCTCCCGAAACAAGACGAGGCATAATATCCCAGCCGAACATGGAACCGGCCTTTCGCAGCTGAATCCCGTCCTGATTGTACTTCAGACCAAAGCACATAGCAGGCACGTCAAATTCTCTTGCGTAGATGGCAGAAGGCAGAATATGCACAAGCAAAGTATGCTTACCATCTTCAAGGCCATTGATATTGAATGTATGGGCATGGAACATGTTCTCGACAAATCCGAGAAGCGTACCGTCAAGATAGATCTCGGCAGCCGTGTCAATTCCGCCAAATACAAGCTCTGAGTCCATGCCATCGTTTTTTTTAAAAGAAAATTCGGTATAATAATACAGATGCAAATTCTCAAGACGCTGCGTTTTAACCGTATTCTGTCCCCAATATACGTCTTCAATCATACCTTCACGCATAAAATCCAATTCAAAATTCCCGGGAACACTTGCGCGAATTGTTTTATATCCACCGCACGCAACGTCAGCAGGCGTTTTCAGGGATATCTTTTCTTTTTTTACTTGTGCGTTTTCTATCCAAGCAAGCTTCCAATCGTCGATCCGTATACTCTGTTTCATAGCTACCTCCGATTCTAATTAAAAATTAAATGTCAACTGGTCGGTTTCGTTGATGCCGTCCAAAACACCGTTTTTGCGTAGAATATCGATCACAGCCTGCGAAAGCTTGGCACGGATCTTGAGATCTTCTACAGAGAAGAAAGGCTCTTCCTCTCTTGCACGAACAATATTCTCAGCTGCAGTTTCGCCAAGCCCTGCCAGGGACGAGAAAGGCAGACGAATCTTTCCGTTTTCAGGCAAGAATTCTCGCCAGTCGGATTTTTCAAGGTCAACGGGCAAAAATCTGATTCCGCGTGCAAATGCCTCGTTGGCAAGCTGCAGCACGGCAAGGCTTGCCTGCTCCTTGGGCGACGCGTCAAGACCTCTTGACTCGATATCCTTGATGTGCGCAACAAGTGCCTTCTTGCCTTTCATAATCAATTCACCGTCAAATCCGTCTGGCTGTACTGTGAACATAGCACAATAGAATGCAAGCGGGATGTGTACCTTGTACCACCCAAGACGGATAGCAGACATATCGTAAGCCGCAGCGTGCGCCTTGGGGAACATGTATTTGATACGCTTACAAGACCAGATATACCATTCCGGGACACCTGCCTCCAGCATTTCCTGCTCGTATTCAGGTGTCAAGCCCTTCCCTTTTCGTACCATTTCCATGATCTTGAAGGCATGGTCCTTTTGCACACCGTAATCAATGAGCGCCAGCATAATCGAGTCACGCGTACCGATAACCTCGGAAATGGTACAAGTACCGTTTTTGATCAGCTCTTGTGCATTGTTTGTCCAGACGTCTGTTCCGTGAGAGAGTCCCGAGATCTGCAAAAGGTCGGAAAAGGTCTGTGGTTTACATTCCTGAAGCATTTTGATAACAAAGCGCGTGCCAAGCTCAGGCAGACCGAGCGTTCCCAGAGGACAGTTGATATCCTCGGGCGTAACGCCCAAAGGCTTTGTGGACAGGAACAGTTCGTAGATGGATCTGTCGTTCATCGGAACGTCCAGAACACTTGTATCCGAATATTTTTCAAGATACTTGTATTTCGTCGGCATATCGTGTCCCAGCTCATCCAGCTTAAGAAGCGTGTCGTGCAGGTATTCAAAGGTGAAATGTGTGGTGACGATATCGGATTTGACATCCTCTGCGGGATGTTGTACCGGGCAAAAGTCGTAGATCTCCATGGTTTTGGGTACAACGACGATACCACCGGGGTGCTGGCCTGTGTTACGCTTGACACCCACGCAGTTTGCAACCAAACGGTTTGCCTCCGCATTGGAAACACTGACGTTACGCTCTTCAAAATACTTCATAACGTAACCGTACGCAGTTTTGTCTGCTAAAGTACCGATCGTTCCTGCGCGGAACACGTTTTCCGCACCGAACAATTCTTCCGTATACTTATGTACCTTACCCTGTACCTCACCGGAGAAGTTCAGGTCAATATCGGGTGATTTGTCGCCATAGAATCCAAGGAATGTCTCAAAAGGAATATCATGTCCGTCATAGTTGAGCTTTTTGCCGCATCTTGGGCAATTTGCGTCCGGCAGGTCAAAGCCGGATCCTATCTTGTGCTTTTTTGCATATTCAAAGTCGGAATACTGGCAGTTATCGCACCAGTAATGCGCAGGTAACGGATTGACCTCCGAAATTCCTGCCATGGATGCCACGACAGAAGATCCGACAGATCCGCGCGAACCAACCAGATATCCCTGCTGCTCGCTATACCAAACAAGCTTTTGGGCGATCATATACAGCACCGCAAAACCGTTTTTGATGATGGATTCCAACTCTCTTGCAAGGCGTGATGAAACGATCTCCGGCAAAGGATCTCCGTACATCTTTTTTGCTTTTTCCCAGCAGATGCGCTGCAGATCCTCTTCCGCACCTTCCATAGTGGGTGTAAACGTCCCTTTAGGGAACGGGCGGATGTTGCTTTCGATCATGTCGTTGATCATGTTGGTATTGGTCACGACGACCTCATATGCCTTTTCTTCTCCGAGATATGCGAATTCTTCCAGCATCTCCTCGGTCGTTCGATAGTATAAGAAAATATCCCTGTCGCCATCCTTGAACTTCTGTCCGCAAAGCAGAATTTTTCTGTAAATTCCGTCTTCTTTATTCAAAAAATGTGCGTCACAAGTTGCAACAACGGGCTTATTGTACTGTTCACCAAGCGCAACAATGCGGCGATTAAGATCTCGCAAGCCCTCTTCGTCAGCGACCTTGCCCTCATCGATCAGAAACATATTGTTGGTGATCGGCTGTATTTCAAGATAATCGTAGAAAGAAACAAGATCCTCAAGCTCTGCCTCGCTCTTGTTTTCCAGAATAGCCGTAAAGATTTCCCCGGCCTCGCAGGCAGATCCGATGATCAAGCCCTCTCGGTGCTTTTCAAGCTGCGTCTTTGGAATACGCGGACTGCGTCTGTAATACTGAAGATTACTCATAGAAACCAGCTTGTAGAGGTTCTTTAGTCCTGTCGCATTTTTGACAAGAAGGATCTGATGATATGGCTTGAGCTTGAGCGGATCAGAGCTGACAGTCATTTCGTGACACAGCTGCTCAAATGTGTAGATCTCAGCGGATTTCATCTGTTCGCACATCTTAAAATAGATGTAAGCCAGCATTTCCGCGTCATCGCTTGCGCGGTGGTGATTGAAATCGCCAAGATGATAATGCTCCGCAAGCAGATTCAGCTTGTGCTTGTTGAGCGACGGGTTGAGAAATCTGGAAAGTGCGACTGTATCCAGATAAGGATTGCGCAGCTCCATACCGCACGCTTGCGCATTGTGACGAATAAATCCGATATCAAAGCTTGCATTGTGCGCGATCAATAGCTTGGCAGGCGCGTCCGGAGTATCCCCAATAAACGCAAAAAACGCTTCCAGAGCCTCTTTGATCTTGGGCGCCCCCTTGACCATTTCATCGGTAATTCCTGTCAAATTCACGATTTCCTCGGGAATAGGTACCTCCGGATCGACAAAGGTATTGAATGTATCCAATACCTCGCCTTGTCTGATACGCACGGCACCGATCTCGGTGATTTTGCAGGTTTTTGCAGAAAGGCCGGTTGTTTCTATATCGAAAACAATACATTCATCGTAAGGCGTATACGCGCAATGGCCGGTTACAGCGCCCGCCGTATCATTGACAAAATATGCCTCCATGCCGTAAATGACCTTCTGTCCGATCTTTTCCGCAGTCAGCATGGCATCCTGATAAGCCTGGACATTACCGTGATCGGTAATCGCCACAGCAGGATGCCCCCACTTATTTGCCTGTTTGACAGCGACAGAAGGCGGAATCATCGCGTCCATGGTAGACATTTGTGTATGTAAATGCAGTTCTACGCGCTTGACCGGGGCATTATCCTTACGGGAGAGCTTTTTGATCTTAGCAATCTCTACAGGATAAAACAAACAATCGGGTCCCTCGGTACGGTTACCGTCCTTGGACTTCTTGGTTTCATATTTGGTATAGCCGCGCATAGCCACAACAGCTCCGTTGGAAATGACCTTACAGATCTCATCCGACTCCTCAGGCTCAACGTTAAACAACTTGATTTCGATCGATCCGTTCCCGTCGGTGATGCAATAATTGAGATTGAATTTCTCGCCCGTTCTGTTTCTTTCCTTATTAAAGCAATAGATCTCGCCAAGGATAACTACGTTACGCACGGGCTTGTCCAGATGCGCAATAGGCGTCGGTTTGATCTCAAAAGTATCGCCTTTTACGTATTCAACCGCAGAAATGTCATAGGAGGTGTGACCGATGGTACAAATTCCGTCCGCGATGATTGGCGTGGGATCTTCATCATAAACTGAACGGATGCGTGGGAATTCGGGCTGCTCGATTCCCTGCGGCTCGGGAGCTTTGGAGGAATAGCCGCCTTGCGACTTGGCTGCATCATATTCCTTTGCAGCCTGAGCAAGACGCTTGTCCAGCTCCTCTAATTGACGCAGATACAACTCGCTGCGCTCGTTTTCGCTGAAATCCTCGGAATGCACGATCTTTACGCTGATTCTGATTCCGAATTCCGAGAGCAGGATATTTTCCATGATCTGCGGTGTACGTGCGTCCTCCATAAGTAAAATGCCCGCGTCAATCACGGGCAACTCTACTGTAAGCACCCCTTGATCAAGTTTATACTTATATCTGTGGAAAAATCCTCGCGCAACAATGCCAACCTCTTCGGTTTCGGCCAATAATTGCGGAACATACTCCTCGTCAAATAGTTCTGCTGCATATTTGGGCAGAATTTTGACGCGATTGAGATCGTATGCCTTACAAATCTCTTCCTGAATTCGATAAAGCTCTGCTTTTTCAACAATTTGCGGGAAGTTTGCCGTAATCTCAATAATTTTCAATTCCTTATCAGCCATCAGCTTAAGATCGGTGATGGTCAGCAACAATTTTTCCGTATAAGTATCGGGGTGATATTTATGAAATATCTCAAGAAACGTCTTTTTCATCTCAGACCTCGTGTTTTAAACTTTTAATTTCTCGATAATTTGTTTGTCATCAAATACTATTATTCCGCATCTCTTTGATCTTGCGGATCAAAGCTTCAATAATTTCATTTTCTTTGATTTTACAAATGATCTCTCCATGTGAGATCAGCAAGGCCTCGCCCTGCCCTCCTGCGATACCAATGTCCGCTTCTCTTGCCTCTCCGGGGCCGTTTACAATGCATCCCATAAGCGCAACGCGGATCGGATAGTCCATCAGTCCTTCACGCTCTGCGGCAGCTCTGAATTGATTCTCAAGGTTGATCAGATCAATCTTGGTACGTCCGCAGGTCGGACAGCTGACGATATTCATACCACATTGTCCTTGAATTTCGAGCGCGTTCAGAATATTCTTGGCAGCCCGTACCTCTCTTACGGGATCTGCAGTCAGTGATACGCGCATTGTATCACCAATACCATCGCATAAAAGTGCGCCAATTCCTGCAGCGCTTTTGATCATGCCGTATTCCTCGCTGCCGGCCTCGGTAACACCGATGTGAATGGGGTATTCGCACCGCTGGGCTACAAGACGGTTTGCCTTGATCATCTGCTCAACAGAAGAACCCTTGATGGAGATCACGATATCGTGATAATCGAATCTTTCCAAGAGTTCAGCGTGATACATTGCGGATTCACACAATGCCTCGGGTGTGGGTGCGCCGTGCTTTGCAAGAATATGCTTTTCAAGTGAGCCGCTGTTTACACCAATGCGGATCGGAATACTCTTTTGCTTGCAGGCGTCCACAACCGCCTTGACACGAGCATCATCACCGATATTGCCCGGATTGATGCGGATCTTATCCACGCCTCTCTCAGCACATGCGATCGCAGCCTTATAGTCAAAATGAATGTCTGCAACGATGGGGACGCGGATTCCCGATTCCTTAATCTTTGTCACAGTATCTGCGGCCTGTGCATTCGGAACAGTGATGCGTACAATATCACAGCCGGCCTGCTCAAGTGCCGTCACCTGCGCAATCGTGGCTGCTGCATCCATCGTATCCGTATTTGTCATGGATTGGATCGAGATCTTTGCGTTGCCACCGATCGTGACGTTTCCTACCTTGACCGCATGCGTTTTTCTTCTGATTTTCTGATAATCTATCATTTGAATAGTCCTATAATGTCTTTGATTGAAATGAGTGCCATCAGTGCAAATAGTACCAGTATGCCGATAAAATGCACGTACCCTTCCAGATTTCTGTTGATCGGTTTTCTTCTGAAAAGCTCTATGATCAAAAACAGCAGTCTGCCACCGTCCAGTGCCGGCACGGGCAACAGGTTGAATACACCAAGATTGATCGTGATGACGGCTACAAGATACAAAAGCGTTGCACCTCCGGCCTGGGCTGCTTCCCCTATGACCTGCGTTGTTCCGACAGGACCGGAAACTGCCTCTGCTCCATACCTGCCGCGTAGCAGATCAAAGAGCGAATCGTAGACCATTTTGACTGTTGACATGGATCGGTTGACCGAATAAAAACATAGATTGAAAATATTAGGCGCCTTGCCATACACCTTAAAATCGTAAGAACCGAATACAACACCGCTTTCCTCAGTCGTTGGGAATTTCACGTCCTCTAACCGATAGAAATGGTCGTTTCTTACTACTACCATATCGACAGGCTCGTAAGCACCGTTTGTGATTTCATAAATCAGATCATATCCCGTAAATACCGGAACTCCGTTTACTGCAATAATACGGTCACCTACCATAAGTCCTGCTTCTCCCATCTGATTGGAGGTCGCTCCCTCGTCAAACTCTGCTATGACGTTGGTTGGCAACAAGCCTCCTTGATTAGACAGCACAGTGGTTGTAGTCAGAATAAACATAGCAATAAAGCCAAGCAGGATATTCATTCCCGCTCCGGCAACTACGATCAGTATTCTTTTCCAAACGCTTTTATTGCAAAATGCATTCGGATTTTCAGATTCGCCATCCTCACCGTCCATGCTGACGTAGCCACCGATCAGAAATAATCTGAGCGAATAGCGAATACCGGATTTTTTAGACACGCGTGAAAAGATCTGCGGACCCATTCCCAGCGCAAATTCATGCACGGTAACACCGCAGAGCCTTGCAGTCAAGTAATGACCGAATTCGTGTATCATGATCAGGGCGCTGAAAATGCCTATTGCAAGCAGGACATATAAAGCGCCCCTGACCGTAGGGTTCTGTAAAAGGGTTTCCAAAGATAAATCTCCTCTTAATAAATTACTGTTTTTGCAAATACTTGTGTGCCAGCTCTCTTGCCATAGCGTCCGCTTCCAGAATTTGTTCCAGACTATGATAATCTGTCACAGCCTGCAGATCGCATACTACCTGTGAAACGGTATCCATGATGCCGCAGAAAGTTAAACGCTCTTCCAAAAAAGCAGCCACGCATACTTCATTCGCTGCATTGAGTACAGCAGGTAAGGCTCCACCTTTTTTAATACAATCAAAAGCAAGCTGCAACAAAACAAATGTTTCAGGATCCGGCTTGGCAAAGGAGAGCTTTCCAACCTTGAACCAATCCAACTGCTCAATAGCTGCATTGACGCGAGCGGGATGTGTAAGAGCATACTGTACGCAAGAACGCATATCCGGAACGGAGAGCTGTGCGATCACGTTATTATCAATATATTCCACTGCGGAATGAATTATACTTTCGCGATGTACCGTTACTTCCACCTGTTCAGGCTTTACATCAAAAAGATGAACTGCTTCTATGACCTCAAAGCCCTTATTCATCATAGTGGCGCTGTCAACCGTGATTTTTGCTCCCATATTCCACGTAGGATGTGCAAGCGTCTTTTGCTTAGTCACACCTTCAAGTTGCTCTCTGGTATAGCCGTAAAAGGGGCCACCCGAGGCCGTCAGCATAATTCTTTTGATCTCTTTTTTGTCTCCCGAGCGCAGGCACTGATAAATCGCACAATGCTCACTGTCAACGGGAAGAATATCAATACCTTGTTTCTTTGCAAGAGGCATAACCAATTCTCCCGCCACGACCAAAGATTCCTTGTTGGCAAGTGCCAACTGTTTTCCGGCTTTCAACGTGGTCATAGTAGGAGCAAGTCCCGCTTGGCCTAAAATGGAATTGACAACGACCTGACGATTGCTCTCGCTATCAGTATCTCCGATCATTTGGCAAATCCCCTGCGCACCGCTGTAAACCTTCACGGGCAGATCAGAAATACGTATGGCAAGATCCTTCGCGCTTTGCTCATCTGCCATAGCGCAAGCCTTAGGACACAGCTTTCGCACCATTTTTTCTGTTTCAGAAACATTTGTGTTTGCACTCAAAGCATCTACACGAACACCGTGCATCAAAGCAACGTCAACCGCCTGTTTTCCAACAGATCCGGTTACGCCTAAAATGATCATTGAAGGATATTCTTGCTGCATCATGCGAAAATATTCATAAAAATCTCAGCTACGGCAACGACGATCGATACGGCCAAAACAGAATCAAATCTGTCAAGCGCACCGCCATGACCGGGCATGATCTTGCCGAAATCCTTGACGTCGTATTCTCTCTTGATTGCAGACATGGCGAGATCGCCGATCTGGCCTACAATAGAGAGCAAGATGCCCAGTGCTGCCAGGATCGCGTAATTGCAGGTCACATCCCAAATTCTTGTGCAAACAAATCCGAATGCCATGACGTAGATCATGCAGAATACGATACCCGCAACACTTCCCTCCACAGTTTTCTTAGGGCTGACCTCGGGAATCAGCTTATGCTTACCAAGCAGTCTGCCAAACAGATATGCAAACGTATCGGTCACCCAAGGAGCGGCAAACATCATGACCAACAGAATCGTCCCATGTACACCCGTATCACGGATATAGACAATAGAAGTAAAAGCTGCGATGATATAGCATCCCGTCATGAACATAGAGGAGGTTTGCGTGGTTGGAATCTTGCGCTTGGAAAATACGTTCACCGTCAGCATGATCAAGGCAAGTACGCCAACGCATCCGCACAGACTGGCAAGAAGCAGCGTTTTGTTTTGTATATAGCGCATAGCAAGAGGCGCAAAAAAGCCTGCCAGATAAAAAGGAATCGAAACAAACAAATTCTTTCTGAGCTTCAGGCAGCCCAGCATTTCAAATAAGCAAATGCAGCATACGATCGCTGCAGCCAAAGGCAGAGCAAGTGTTCCCGAAAAATATACGACCGGAACCAAAATGCAAAGTGCAACAACCGCGGAAATGACTCTGATCAACATAATAACCTCACATGATTAAATACCGCCATAGCGTCTGGATCTCTGATAAAATGCCTTGATCGCATCGTCTACGTCAGAAGGCGTCATATCGGGCCAAAGCTTGTCGGTTGCGTAAAACTCAGAATATGCAGCCTGCCACAAAAGAAAATTGGACAGACGCATTTCCCCTCCCGTTCTGACGATCAGATCAGGATCGGGAATATTTGCAGTATACAAATGTTCGCAGATGTCCTGCGCCGTTACCTGCGTCTTGCCTTGTGCGAGCAAGGCATTGCAGGCATGCACGATCTCATCGCGGCCTCCGTAATTGAAGGCCACACAAAGCTTACAGGGTTTACCCATGGAAAGCTTTTGAACGTTTTCAATCTTTTCCTGCAAAGAAAGTGGAAATACCGTCATATCGCCGATCATGTGCAACTCAACCGACATGTCTTCAGCCTTCTTTGCAAATTCATCGAGATATTGCTCCACAAGCTTCATCAAGGCATTCACCTCGTCTTGCGGTCTTTTCCAGTTTTCGGTTGAAAACGCATATACAGTAATCGCTTCAAGCCCGATTTGGGAGCAATATTCCGCAATCTTTTCAAAGGTCTTGACGCCTTGCTTGTGTCCTTGTGTTCTTGGCATGCCGCGTTTTTTTGCCCATCTGCCATTGCCGTCCATAATAAACGCAATGTGGCGCAGGCTTTGATCCACTCGAATGCCGTTATCTTTTTTTATATTCATCATATCTAACCTTAACCAACAAAAGGCGGGCCAATCGACCCGCCGTAATGTTATACTGCCATGATATCAGCAATCTTCTTGTCGGTGATTACGTCGATCTGCTTGATATACTTATCGGTCAGATCCTGAACCTTCTTTTTTGCGTTCTCTTCGTCGTCCTCAGTCAGCATGTTGTCCTTCTTGAGCTGCTTGATCTCGTCGTTTGCATTCTTACGGATCATACGAGCCGAAACCTTAGCCTCTTCGCCCATCTTGGAGATCTGCTTGGAGAGCTCCTTTCTGCGATCCTGGGTAAGCTGCGGGAATACCAGTCTGATTGCCTGGCCGTCGTTGTTGGGAGTAATGCCGATATCGGAGGCAAGGATTGCCTTCTCGATGGCCTTGAGCGTAGACTTGTCATAAGGCATAATGGTCAGCGTTCTTGCATCGCTGACACGGATGTCTGCCATTGTATTCAGAGGTGTGGGAGATCCGTAATATTCAAAAGTAATTCTGGAAAGAAGCTTGGGGTTCGCCTGGTTTGCACGAATGTTTTCAAGATTGTTTTCGTATGCAACGTTGTTTTTCTGAAGCTTTGCTTCAAAGTCCTTGGTGTTGTAGCCCATAATGTAGTTTCCTTTCTGTTTATGTATAGTAATTGTTTTATTTTTTAATTGTGCATTTTTGTACCGATCTTCTCACCCATGACCACACGGTAAATATTCTCGGGATCGCTGAGTGCAAAGCCGTATGTGGTAATATTGTTTTCCTTGCAGAAGCTGACCGCAGTCATATCGAACGCTTTGAGTCCCTTATCAAGGATCTCTGCATAGGTAATATCGTAGATAGGCTTTGCATCAGGATCCTTTTTGGGGTCAGCCGTGTAAAGATAATCCACATTTTTCGCCATCAAAACGGCATCTGCTTCAATTTCTGCAGCACGAACAACCGCAGGAGTATCGGTTGAGAAGAAAGGCCAACCAAGACCGCATCCGAATACAACGACTTTACCTTCGTTGAGCGCCTTATCTGCGTGTCTTGCGGTATAATAATCAGCATAAGCGTGCATTTCCACGGAGGTCATGACAACCGTATCGATTCCGCATTTGATAAATGTATCCTGAATTGCTATGGCGTTAATGGATGTAGCAAGCATGCCCATCTGATCCGCACGCGAATGATTCATAGATCCGCCGACTCTGCCGCGCCAGATGTTTCCTGCGCCTACGATAACAGCGACCTGTACACCTTGATCCATGCATTTTTTGATTACTTCTGCCACTTGCTCGATTTTATTGAAATCCAGAATGCCCTCTCCTGCCTGCGCGGGAGCCAATGCCTCACCGGAAAGCTTGAGAACGATTCTGCGATATTCAGGTTTGCTGTTCATGTGCGATCACCTCTGAATTGTCATAGTATTATACAGGATATATTTTACTACATTTTTGGCAATTTGTAAACAGGTATTTGTAAATAATTTAAGAGAAAGATAAAAAAATAAGAGCACAGCATTGCCGTGCTCTTATTCAGGAGTCCCTGATTACTGGTTGTTAGTCAGCTTAGCGATCTCAGCAGCAAAGTCTTCTTCCTTCTTCTGGATGCCTTCGCCCTTTTCGTAACGCCAGAAAGCCTTAACGGCAATGTTGCCGCCCAGCTCCTTAGCGGTTGCTGCGATATACTGGCCAACGGTCATATCGTCGTCCTTGATATAACCCATATCTACCAGGCAGTTGTTGTCGTAGAACTTGGAGATTCTACCCTCAACCATCTTAGCCTTGATTGCATCAGGCTTCTTAGCCATTGCAGGATCGTTGGAAATCTGTGCAAGCAGGATTTCCTTCTCAGACTCGATAACGGAAGCGGGAACGTGATTTCTGTCAAGGTAAGGAGTTACGTATGCACCGATCTGCAGAGAAATGTTCTTTGCAAATTCAGCGAAGCCTTCCTTATAAGCACAGTCAGTGTCGAACAGGGTTACAACACCGATAGAGCCCATGCCGTGTACGTAAGTGCTGGTAACACCCTCAATTACCATGAAACGGCGGATGCTCAGCTTTTCACCGATTACGAAAATTTGTTCCTTGAGCTTAGCCTCAACGGTGCAAGTACCGTCGATGTAATCAGATGCCATGAGAGCATCAACGTCAGCGGGCTTGTTAGCCACGATAGTCTTGAGCAGGTTCTTTACGAATTCCTGGAAGGAAGCGTTCTTAGCAACGAAGTCAGTCTCGGAGTTAACCTCGATCATGGCAGTCGTGTTGCCCTCGGTGTATACGTCAACGATACCGTCAGCAGCAATTCTGGTTGCCATCTTGCTTTCTGCCTTGAGTTCGCCCTTTTCACGCAGGATCTTGATAGCGGCATCAATGTCGCCGTGAGCTTCAACAAGTGCCTTCTTGCACTCCATCATACCGATACCGGTCTTAGCGCGCAGTGTTGCAACGTCTTTTGCAGTAATGTTAGCCATTTTTATTCTCCTTATTATTTAATTCGGGGATTATTCAGCAGCCTCTTCGGTCTCAGCCTGAGCCTTAACCTCTACTGCCTCGGTCAGCTGCTCGCCCTGTCTGCCTTCGATGATACCGTCAGCAATGATGGAGGAGATCAGCTTGATAGCGCGGATAGCGTCATCGTTACCGGGAATGACGTAGTCAGCGTCGTCGGGATCGCAGTTGGTGTCAACGATAGCGATAACCGGAATACCCAGCTTCTTAGCTTCAAGCACTGCGTTTCTTTCCTTGCGGGGGTCAACAATGAATACTGCATCGGGCAGTCTGTCCATGGTCTTGATACCACCGTAAGACTTCTCCAGGTCGAAGATTTCCTTCTGCTTTGCAGCAACTTCCTTCTTGGGAAGCATATCAAAGGTTCCGTCCTCCTGCATCTTGGTCAGGCTGTTCAGACGGTTGATAGAGCTCTTGATGGTCTTGAAGTTGGTCATCATACCGCCGGGCCATCTTACGTTTACATAGTACATACCGCATCTGGTAGCCTCTTCCTTGATAGCTTCAGCTGCCTGCTTCTTAGTACCAACGAAGAGCAGAGTGCCGCCGTTTGCAGAAAGCTCACGAATGAAGTCATAAGCCTCCTCAAATTTCTTAACGGTCTTCTGCAGGTCGATGATGTAGATGCCGTTTCTTTCGGTGAAGATGTATTCCTGCATTTTGGGGTTCCATCTTCTGGTGTGGTGTCCAAAGTGTACACCTGCTTCCAAGAGCTGTTTAATTGTGATGATAGACATTTTTTGTCCTCCTTCGGTTTTTTCCACCACAGAGTCGTTCGGTACGCATCAATCTCCGGGGCTTTTATTGCCTTCGGAAACACCGGTAGTACCCTGCCTTCCCTGTGTGTGTATTTTTATTTATCATGCCGGATCCCCGGCACAACGGCCAATATTATAGCATAACTGTTACCAATTAGCAATAGATATTACAAGTGTTTACAAAATATTTACAATTATTTTCCGAACAAATGACGTTTTATCTTCCGTTTGGGTGCTGTGCAGGTGCTTTGCTCGTCAGCAGTCAGCCGTACCAATATCGCATCTTCTCCAATACATTCGATCTTGCACCACGGGATAATTATTTCGGTGGCTTTGCCGATTCCCCACACGTTCCCCTGTCCTGGAACAACGATCGAGCTGACCGTGCAATCCTTGATATTGATCTCAATATCGCAAATACTTCCAAGATTTTCACCCGTGCAAAGATTGATCACGTCCTTTTCGGCAAGCTCTAAAAAACTGTATGTTTTCATGATGATCCCTCCTCTTCCCTAAAGTATATGAGGAAAAGATCGCCTTTATTTTATCTGTGCAGATTCAAGCCGCGCGCACTCAGAATTTGATACAGAGAGAAGTAGATCAATGCAGCAAGCGGAGTGATCAGCAAAGAGATCGGCGCAATACCGACGCAGCCGGTCAGCGAATTGAATCCCGGAATAATAATACCTGCAACGAGCAACAGCAAGGATGCGATCAATGCTCCGATCAATACAGGTGAAGGCTTTCCCCTTTTATTTTTTGCCGTATATTCAGCCAGGGTTACGGTAAACACCGTCATTTGAAGCAGATATGCAGCAATAAAGCCAATCCCGGCGCACTGTGTACTGTCGATCACATCAAATACCTGCAAAAGCGCGATTCCAAGCCATAGCACAACTGCGCTGACGCACGCACTTGCGATATTGGCGGTATTATACGCAACAGGCTTTTCCAATCTGCGCAAGATCGGATAGGGTGCTGAAATCGCAGCCTGATCGGGTGTTGCGAACGCAAACAGCATAACTGCTGCTACATCCATCACAAGGCCCAATATCAGCAATGCGAACGTTGAAAGTGTATACGTGCCAAACACTGCCGGCAGAGCTACCAGTACTGTACGGAAAAATTGCACGGTAATCAGATAGGTCATCATATTCGCCAAGTTATGATTGATGGCAAACGCTGCTTTCCTGCCTGTCAGAATGCCATGCAATCCTCCCCCCTGATCACCGGCACGCCTTAGCACGATATCGGAGGTGCGTCTTGTATTTTGCGATGCACGCGCACTGAAAGGTCTACCGTCCAAGGGCATTTTATCGTAAAGCGACTCCGCGACCTTTGCAGAGCGGTACTCTATTGCGTCGCAAGTGATACTGAGATCGGATTTTTCGTGCAGCGGTTGTGCTTGGTTGTCAACGCAATACGAAGCAATCCGATTGCCTCTGCTCTGCAGCCGATCTATCAGATCCGAAATCTGCTCGTACGAAAAGCCAAGATAAGCGCGGTAACTGCCGTAAGCCACGTGCAAAGCAAGTCCTTCCTGCTCTGCCTTGCTTGCGGTCAATACATCATTTAATTCGTCTCGAACAAGCTCACTGTCAGTCAATATTTTCATGGTCTGAGCGTTATCCGGCATAAACACGGAAACACGAACACCGCTGTTGATCAGCTCCTCGCAACAATTATAAAAGCCGTATCCGGGCCTTGTGCCAAACGCAAGAACCCCCATCAGCGTAATGGCTTCGTCAATCTGATTTGCCACAAGCAAGATCCGATAGCCTGACTCGCTGTAAATGCGACACAGAGTGCTGAGCGCCACGTACTCACTATCATCAAAATCCTTTGCATGATCACCGCACGCCATATGCGTACAATACTCCAAAATTTGGACGTTACAAGACAAGAGAACGCGGTATTCGCCCTGCTTAAACCTGTTATATACCTCACAGGTATCCGCGCTGTAGGATATGTGAGAGTTCAAACGCGTAAGCTCAAGGGCTTCCGTATCAACGCCTACGTGCCTGATCAAAGCGTCAATGGGAGCAGAAAGCCCCGTATCAAAGGCATTGCGCCCCATCCTTTCAGGGGAGGACGGTGCAGTTCGATACAAATACAGATCTTTTGCCAGGCGGGATACATCCTGATTGAGAAGCTCTTGTTTATTGTATATGCTACCGCCTGCGTACACGGATTCAAGATGATATTTACCGTCACAAACCGCCGCAGAATCCAACAAAAGCAGATCAGTCATCTCACACAGGCTGTCAGAAGCCTTGCTGTTTTTGATGATGGCAACGGCAGCGTTTTCTTTTTTGGTTGCAGCAGCATCGATTCCCGTTGCGCGCACAATGCTTGCCAAATAAACAAGATGCTCGGCTATAACCGTGCAGCATAGTGCAAGGGCTGTTAAAAAGCACTCGGCAAAGGTAAGCGTCTGACGCATGGTGACTGTCATAATAATGGTCAATGGTACAAGAAGTACAGCTTGGAATGTTGAAAACCGCATGAAATACCGTCGGATAAACTGAATGCTATCCGATTCCGATTCATCCTCTGTCCCGGGAACGGTGCCATTGACGGCACCAATATAGGTGTGCAGTCCGGTTTCCACTACAATGCCTTTCGCAAAGCCTTCTTCTATGACAGATCCGGCATAAATGATATTATCGCAGTCCGGATTATGCACCTCCTGCTCCGAAAGGTATATGCGATCTCCGCTTTTGATTACGGATACTCTTGTATACAGCTCCTTTTGATCAGCCTTGAATAGATACTGTAACACGCGAGCCTGACTTCCCTTTTCGAGTCTGACATCAGCCGGACAAATATCCCCTTCTGTCAGTATGACAAGGTCTCCGGGAACAATATTCCGTGCGTCCGTCGTGTACAGCTTGCCGCCTCTGATCACCTTGACCATGGGGTTGGAATACAGCTGCAGCGTTTTCCAAACGTCAGCTGCCTTTGCACCCGCAAATGCGCAGCAAATGATATGACACGCAATGATTGCAACCGTGGCTGCACCAAGCGCATGGTGACTAAAGAAAAAAGCAATAACGGCGACCAATAACGTCAAAAGCAAGATTGGATCCAACAGCATTTTTCCTACAAATCGGTAAAACGGCCGTTCGGGAGGAAGAAACAAGGGCTTAGCTGCGTCCGGCTGACGGATACGGATCTTTTTGGCTCTGCTGACCGCTTGCTTACGTGTAAGTCCCGTTGCAGCGTTGGTCTCAAGCTTGACAGCAATCTGATCCGTATTTAAAATGTGCCAGGATTTTCCGGTTGCCATTTTCATTCCTCCTTTCATAATGTTGATATGATGCCTTATTGACAGTCGACGTGAATGCTGCCGTCCTGTACGGAAATGGTGGCTTTCGTATATTGATTGGTATAATCGGACACGATGATCTCGGCCAAAGCGTCCTCGACGTGCTTTTGGATATAGCGGCGCATGTTACGCGCACCGTATTTTTGCGAGAAGGATTCTTTTGCAATCAGTGCGGCTGCAGGTTGTGTCCATGTGAGTGTAAAGCCTCGTTCGCTTAAAACGTCTGCAAGCTGGCCGAGCATAATGTCCGCGATCTTGATAAAGTCTGCTTCATCCAGATGTCTGAAGGTAATGACCTCGTCTACACGGTTGATAAACTCGGGGCGCAAGAATTCTGCCAAAGCCTTCTCTGTATTGGTCTGCGCGCCGCTTTGTATATCACCGGAAAAGCCCATGATCGAAGAAGAGCGGTTAGAACCAGCATTGGTTGTCATAACAATCACGGTGTTTTCAAAGTTGACAGTCTTGCCGTGTGCATCTGTGATCCTGCCGTCATCCAGAATCTGAAGCAGAATATTCAGCACATCGGGGTGAGCCTTCTCGATCTCATCGAACAATACGACAGAATACGGTCTGCGACGGATCTTTTCTGTCAACTGACCTGCATCATCGTATCCGACGTAGCCGGGAGGTGAGCCGATGATGCGCGATACCGAATGCTTTTCCATAAACTCAGACATATCCAGACGGATAAGTGTTTCGGGAGATTGGAACAGATCCTCGGCAAGCGTTTTAACAAGCTCGGTCTTTCCGACACCGGTAGGTCCTGCAAAAATGAAGGACACGGGCTTGCGCTTATAAGAAATGCCTGCTCTGTTACGCTTGATAGCATGTGCGACCGCCTCTACGGCATGATCCTGACCGATGATCTTTTGCAAAAGTCTTGCCTTGAGACTGTCAATGCGCTCGTATTCATTTCTCTTGATGGTAGTCGCGGGAATGCCCGTCCATACCTCAATGACCTCTGCCAGCTGATCGGGAGTCAATACGATCTTTTTGCAATCCTCTTCCAGCACGACAAGCTTTTCAGCAAGCTGCATTTCATTTGCCTTGATCTTTGCGATCTTTTCATAGCGAAGCTGCTCGTTCTTTTCCTGGTCGGCAGGCGCATTTTCGAGCTCTTCGCGCTCTTGCTTCAGAACCAGCAGTTTATCACGGATCTCATGAGACTCATTGAGCGGTGCGCTGGCCAGCGAAAGTGCGCTTGCAGCCTCGTCAAGCAGGTCAATCGCCTTATCCGGAAGATAACGGTCTGTGATATATCTTTCCGAAAAGACAACAGCTCTTCTCAGCACGTCTTCCGGAATGGTAATGTTATGAAATTCCTCATAATAGTGCTTGATACCGCGCAGCATTTCCACAGAGTCCTCCACAGATGGCTCGTTGACGGTCACGGGCTGGAATCTGCGCTCAAGAGCAGTATCCTTTTCAATATGCTTGCGGTATTCTGTCAGCGTTGTAGCGCCAATGATCTGCACTTCACCGCGGGAAAGCGCGGGCTTTAAGATATTGGCTGCATTGATACTGCCTTCACCGCCGCCTGCACCCACAATGTTATGCACCTCATCAATGACCAGAATCACGTTACCTGCCTGCTTGACTTCAGTTAAAAGTCCGAGTATTCTCTGCTCAAACTGTCCTCGGAACTGTGTGCCTGCAACAAGAGCAGTCAGATCAACCTGATAAAGTTCCTTGTTTTTGAGTTTATAAGGCACCTCACCGCTTGCAATACGCAATGCAAGTGCCTCTGCAATAGCTGTTTTACCAACGCCGGGCTCACCGATCAGACAAGGATTATTCTTTTGTCTGCGGCAAAGGATCTGTATTACACGTGCAAGCTCTGTATGTCTTCCGACAATGCGATCAAGTCTGCCCTGTCTTGCATGTCCTGTCAGGTGCCTGCAGTAGGTATTCAAAAACTTATAGTTGGGAGCCTCTTGCTTTTTGTTTTCCTTTTTTGCCTTTTTTTCCTTCTTTTGGGGCTGTTCTGCTGGAACGATACCGGATTCGTTGTTTTCATCACCGTCCTCACCAAACAGCTTGGGAAGATCTATGGCAGGTGCGCCACCATCCTCGTTGTCGTCCATTTCGGAAGGAAGCTGGCTGTTATGGAACATATTATTGAGTTCGTCTTCCATATTTTCCAGCTGATCTGCGGAAAGTCCCAGTTGTCCTGAGAGATCCCCCAACATATTCTCCATAGGAATACCCATTTCCTTGGCGCACTTGATGCAAAGGCCTTTGCTGACCTTTTTTTCATTTTCGTATTTGGTGACAAAGATCACCGCCACACGCTTGTGGCAATTGGAACACATGACCATTTATTCAAATAACCTCCTTAGGTCGGAAAATTCAATCTTCAAACTTGTAGTAAACAGCACTCTGAGCGCCGCACAAAAGCACCTCATCGCTCTCGCAGATCAAAAGCGTCTTGCCATCGGTGTCACATTCGATCAGGTTGTAGCTCTGATCCCGGGGATCGATACACACGATTCCTTTTGCACTGAGCAAATAGAGATAATGATCAAACAAAGCCACTTGGCTGATGCTTGCGTCAAACGTATGATCCAGCACCAGCTTACCGTTTTGATCAGTTACGATCATACGGTACGTATCCGTCACGGCATTGACGGAAAAGATCATAGCAACATGACATTCGTTGGCATCTGCATAGGAAAGCTGCATATCTGCATATTTGATCGGGCAAATCACGGTACCGTCGTCAACTGAAACGATAAATGCCGAGTCATCACAAAGAAGCAGCAATCTGTGCTGATCAATGAACTGCACACTGTACGGAAACAGTCCTTCAAACTTCATCTCTGCGCTGGTTTGCGCCTGGCCCGGGACTGCAATGACAAGTGTGGTCAGAAAAGCACCGTCCTTCATGCCCGCAGTAGCAAAGGCAACGCGGTTCCCCGCTTGATTGATATCTACGCACGTTACCTTTTCGGTGCGGTTGTATCGATTAATCAGCTCAAAGCGATCGTTATAAAGACATACAACACCTGCATGGTTATAGGATTCTGTAACTATCGCATAATAACCTGAATCTGACATAGCACCCGTGAACACAGGGTACTGACATTCCTCATGTCGCACGCAGACAAAGGAATTATATACGGAATACCGCTTCTCTCCGATATCATACATCAAAAGGTATTGATCCGAGCCGTGCAGTACCGGTTCGACATAGTCCGGAGAGGCATTGAGCGTTTCTCTGCCTGTGGCAGTAAACAGCTGCAAACCTGAGTCACCTGCAACGGCAAGCCCCTTGCGATACAGCGCAAACGTCTGATTTCGCACAGAGGTTTCGTAATTGATCACGTTCCCCGAGCCGGCAAGCAGATCCGATGCTGCGCCTAAATCCTTTGCAAGATAATAGAAATTTTCATACGTGAACAGCTCAATATTGCACAGCATTGCCACACAGATAAACACTAACAGTGCTGCTAACAAAATCAGGAACAGCGCATGATACACATTGGAAACGCTGTCATAGTAAGCGTTACGGGGTGATTGCAGCTTGACCTGCTCTCCCTCGACAGACGCATTTTGCAAGCCTTTGCGGCCTATACTCCATTTTTTCATAGCGTCTCCTTTGGAATGTATTGATATGCAACGCGGTGCAAATAAAGTCCCTGTGCAGGTGCTGTCATGCCTGCCTTTGATCGATCCTTTGCATCTATTACAGCGGGGATATCCTCCGGCAAAAGCTTTGCTTCTGCAACGGCAATCAAAGTTCCCGCCATGATGCGTACCATATGATATAAAAAGCCATCTGCAGCAACATGGAATTCAATCACATCACCGCATCTTGCTACACTTGCATGTCTGACCGTGCGAACGGCATGCGCGACCTGAGATCCCTGTGCCATAAAGGATGAAAAATCATGCGTGCCGCAAAAATACTGTGCTGCTTTTTGCATGTTCTCCAGAGCCTGATCATCAATCTTTTTGGGATAAAACCATGCACGCCCCTGCTCGAAGGGATTGCGATACTGCGAATTGTAAATACGGTAAACGTATTCCTTATACTCCACATCATATCTGGGGTGAAAATCGCTGCTTACAAACACAGCCTCGTAAACCGAAATATCCTCGGGCAGATGCGCGTTGAGTGCAAGTGCGATTCGATCTGCGGGAATGGTGGTTTCCAGGACGTCGGTTCCGCGCTTTGCTACAGTGACGCAAAACATATTTGCATGTACACCGCTATCCGTTCTGCTGCAGCCAACGATATCGCAGCGCATACCAAACAGCTCCGCACACGCACGCGTCAATTCGCGCTGCACGGTAGGCTGATCGCCCTGCACCTGATAGCCGTTATATGCAGTTCCCACGTAAGCCAAGCGCAAAAACAGCTTCATCTTTTCCTCCCGTAACATTCTAAAAACTAAAGTGTATATCCGATATTCCAGTAATTGCAGGATACGATGCCCGCCAACGCAATCACGCTAATTGCGAGTACAACTATATCCGCTGCATGCAGACGCATGGTCGTCATGCGCGTTCTGCCGTCCCCGCCGCGATAGCAACGGCAAGTCATAGCCGTAGCCAGTTCAAATGCTCTTCTGAACACCGATGCAAACAACGGGATCAGAATGGGGATGAGCGACTTGATCCTTTTGATCAGATTTCCCTCGGTAAATCCTGCGCCTCTTGCCTTTTGTGCTGCCATGATCTTCTCAGCTTCTTCCATAATGGTGGGAATAAAGCGCAGCGCGATTGACATCATCATGGAAAATTCATGCACAGGCAGCTTGATATAACGAAGCGGCGTTAGCAATCTTTCCAATGCGTCCGTCAGGGCAATCGGTGTGGTCGTGTAGGTCAACAGCATACACGTGCCTATGATCATGCAAAGAATACGAATGGCGATAAATAATGCGCTGTATAGTCCTTTTTTATAGATCTCAAAGATCCAAAAGGATAGCAGCGGTTCAACTCCCTCTTCCTTGGTCAGGAAAATATTGATCGCAACCGTGAGTATCAGCACAAAAACCACGACCTTCAAGCTGCCAAGCACCGTTTTGAGCGGAACACGGCTAAGCACGACCATCAAAACAGCCGATGCTGTCAATAAGGCAAAGCCAAGCAGATTCTTGCATAAAAATGCTGCTACGATATACAGCATGGCAAGCACCAGCTTGATGCGAGGATCTAATTTGTGCAAGGGAGACCTTACGGGATAATATTGTCCCAATGCTATATTTTTCATGAATAACAGTTCCCTATATGATTTATTTCTTTTTCAAGGCACGAAGCAACTCTGCAACAGCCCTGTCCTTCGTACAGCAGGAGTCATCGATCTCTATACCGTTTTGCTTCAGAATGCGCATGACGCGCGTGATCTGCGGAATATCCAAGCCTGCCTCTATCAAGCAGTCGCTATCCGAAAAGATGTCATCCTTGGCGCCGCTGAGCATCACAGCACCGCGATTCATGACAATGATATCGTCACAGTATTCCGCCATGTCCTCCATACTGTGGCTGATGATCAGCACAGTCGCGCCCGTGGTATCCCTGTATTTCTTGATGCCACCGAATATTTCGGCTCTGCCCGAAGGATCCAGTCCCGCTGCAGGCTCATCCAGCACAAGCAGCTCGGGCTGCATGGCCATAATCCCCGCAATTGCAACGCGGCGCTTCTGCCCGCCCGAAAGATCGAAGGGAGATTGCTGCATGACCTCAGGCGACAAGCCTACGAATGCAACCGCGTCAGAAACCCTCTTTTTGATCTCCTCATCCTCAAGGCCCATATTGCGCGGGCCAAAGGCAATATCATCATATACAGTCTCTTCAAACAGTTGATATTCCGGATACTGCATCACAAGTCCTACACGGAAGCAGATTCGATTTCCTTTATATTTTTTGTCCCAGATATCGCAACCGTCCAACAATACTTTGCCTTCTGTCGGCTTTTCAAGGCCGTTGAAAAGCTGTGCAAGAGTGGATTTGCCCGAGCCGGTATGACCGATCAATCCCGTGATACTGCCTGTATTGATACAAAAGCTGACATTATCAAGAGCCTTGACCTCAAAAGCAGTACCCTTGCCGTAATAATACGACACATTCTGTAATTCAAGCTTTGCCGGCATCACACAGCACCTCCTGCCTCTATGATGATACGCGCGCACTCCTCAGGGGTTATACCGCATTCACAGATCGGCATCCCCTCTTTGGCAAGAGCTTCAAGCAGCTGTGCGCATTGCGGCAGCTCAAGTCCCGCATTGCGAAGCGCCTTTGCATCCGAGAATACCTCGTTGGGCGTTCCCTCTATGGCTATCTTGCCGTCATTAAGAACGACCACGCGATCCGCACGTACAGCCTCCTCCATATAGTGGGTAATTGTCAGCACGGTAATGCCATGCTCACGGTTGAGCTTTTCCATGGTTGCCACGATTTCCTTGCGGCCAATCGGATCCAGCATAGCCGTGGATTCGTCAAAAATAATGCAATCGGGCATCATAGCAATCACACCCGCGATCGCAACGCGCTGCTTCTGCCCGCCGGAAAGTCTGTGGGGTTCTCTTTTGGCAAACTCGGTCATGCCGACCGTAGCAAGCGCTTCATCCACGCGACGTCTGATCTCCTTGGGATCAAGTCCAAGATTCTCCGGACCGAAAGCAACATCTTCTTCTACAACGGTTGCTACCAGCTGATTATCGGGGTTCTGGAATACCATGCCAACTTTTTTACGAAGATCGAAAGCCATATCCTCAGTCATATCCTCGGAAAGTATGCTCATACCATCCACAACGATCTCACCGCTTGCACCGTCAAAATCGTCAATGACAAGATTGAGCAGCTTGGCAAGCGTTGACTTGCCTGAACCGTTTCTGCCGAGAATCGCCACGTACTCTCCGCGCTCTATAGCAAGATCGACACCGCGCAAAACGGGAACTCCCTGACCATCGGTATCCGTGACGTACGAATAAGCAAGATTCTTAATCTCTATAAAAGCCATACTCACCTCTGCCAACGGGAGCTTGCACCGCAAGGCAGATAGCTGCCCGTGCGTGTGACCTTCAGGCCAAGCTCACCCGATTCCACACGACCGCCGAATTTGCGCTTGACGTTCAGGTCAAGCAAATAACTCATGGTCATGGGAGAAAGACCTGTCGTATAAGAGTTGATCAGGAAAAAGAGCGGCTGATCCGAGAGCAGCTGTGAGGCAAGCCCGACAAATTCATCCACGCAATCCTCCAGCTTCCAAACCTCACCGTTAGGGCCTCTGCCATAAGAGGGTGGATCCATGATGATGCCATCGTATTTATTGCCGCGTCTGATCTCGCGCTCAACAAATTTCTTGCAATCGTCCACAATGTAACGGATAGGCGCGCTTTCAAGTCCTGAAAGTGCCGCGTTTTCCTTAGCCTGTGCCACGATTCCCTTTGCAGCATCCACGTGTACGACGGATGCACCCGCTGCCGCTGCTGCGACAGTTGCACCGCCCGTATATGCAAACAGGTTCAGCACCTTGACCGGTCTGTCAGCCTTGCGGATCAGATCCGAGAACCAATCCCAGTTAGCTGCCTGCTCCGGAAAAAGTCCCGTGTGCTTAAAGCCCATTGGACGCAGCACGAAATGCAAATCCCCATAGGAGATGTTCCATGATTCGGGCAGCTTGTTCTTTACCCAACTGCCGCCGCCCGAAGAGGAGCGACGGTACACACCGTCAGCGCGCTTCCATGCCGGATGGTCTGCTACTCCCTTCCAAATGATCTGCGGATCGGGCCTTACTAAAATATATTTTCCCCAACGCTCCAGACGCTCACCGTCCGAGGTGTCGAGAAGTTCATAATCCTTCCAATTTTCAGAATACCACATTGTTTTTCTCCAAGTCGTGTTATTTGTTATAGTAATTCGCAAGTCTTGAGCAGCCACTGTGCGCGTGGCAAACGGCAATGGCAAGAGCGTCTGCCGTATCGTCGGGCTTGGGCGGCTTTGGCAGCCCCAAAAGCGTGGTGACCATAGTGATCACCTGTTTTTTTTCGGCTCTGCCATATCCGACAACTGCTTGCTTGACCTGCAGCGGCGTATATTCCGCAACTCTGATGCCGTGCTGGATACCCGAAAGCAGAATCACACCGCGTGCCTCAGCAACCGCAATGCCTGTTGTGACGTTGGTATTGAAGAATAGCTCTTCTACCGCCATCTGATCCGGCTTGTATCGCTCGAACAGCTCGTTCATGCCCTGCCAGATCATTTCAAGTCGATCTTGTGTCGGAGTCCCCGCGGGAGTATTGATAGAACCGTACCCCAGCGTGCGAAATCTCACACCGTCATATGAAACCACGCCCCAACCTACGATCGCAAGTCCGGGGTCAATACCAAGTATGACCATAATTCCTCCCATCGGCAACAATATTCCATAATAATTCATCCTAAATTATACCACCTTTTTCTTTACATGTCAAATACTATTTATTAATTTTTATTTTTTTATAATATTATCCGAATAATCGTTTACAAACGGATCAAATTATGGTATAATAGGATAGATTATCTGCTTTCGACGGAAAGCTCCGCAAAGCAGATCCAAAAAACGGAGAATCACTATGAACATTATCAAAATACAGGCAGGCGATATTCTGCACCTCAAAAAGCCGCATCCCTGTGGATGCTCAGACTTTTTGGTCATGCGAGTCGGCAGCGTGGTGCGCATTGTGTGCAAGGGCTGCGGGCGTGATATGAACGTGGATCGCATCAAGCTTGAAAAATCGATAAAGAGCATCACTGGTTCCGATGGGGAGCAAAATACAGGAAAGGATCAAGCCTAATGAAACTCAATACCGCCGTCAATAAGGACGGACTTCTCAAATGTAAAACTAAAGCTACCAATTTCATCTCCGAATATTGGTATATACTGATTGCCATGCTCATCCCTGCCGTGCTGGTCTATCTGATGTACTTGGCACGTGGCCTGTACCCGTTTGGCAATGGATGCGTGCTTGTGCTTGACTTGAACGGACAGTATGTTTACTTCTTTGAAGCACTACGCAATTTTGTTGTCAACGGTGATACGAGTATCATTTACTCATTCTCACGTGCGCTTGGCGGTGAGTTCATGGGTATTTACGAATACTACATCGCAAGTCCCTTTTCTTATCTTGTTTGCCTATTTCCCGAGGAAAGAATGCTGGAAGCGCTGCTCTTTATGTTCATGGTCAAGGCAGCACTGTGTGCAGGCACCATGGCGTTCTACCTCCATCAGTCTGAAGCGCGCATCAACCGCATCGGCATCATTGCTTTCTCGGTCATGTATGCGCTCATGTCTTACTGTGTCGTGCAGCAGAACAACACCATGTGGATCGACGCAGTCATCTGGTTCCCGCTGGTCATGTACGGTGTTGAACAGCTGATCAAATACGGAAAATACAAGGTGTTCGTAATTTTCCTGACCTTGACGCTTGTCAGCCACTACTATATCGGATACATGGTCTGCATTGCAGTTGCCATTTACTTCTTTGCTTATCTCTGGGGCTTCAAGCACTCCAATAACCCATACAATGAGAGGCTGCACGGCATCCGTTCGTTCATGCGTATCGGATTTTACTCTTTACTTGCCATCGGCATCTCGGCCTTCATCATTTTCACAGCATATTACTCGCTGACATTCGGTAAGAACGATTTCTCGGATCCCAACTGGGCTTTCGCTTCAAGATTCAATTTCTTAGAGTTGTTCTATAAGTTCCTGCCTTCCTCTTATGACACTGTCCGCCCCGCAGGACTTCCATTTGTATATTGCGGTGTGCTGACGCTGCTGCTGGTTCCCATGTTCTTCTTTAATAAGAAGTTCAAGACCGGTGAAAAGGTTGCTTATGCTGTTCTGATCACCATTTTCGTGTTTAGCTTTGTGACCAGCTCGATCGACCTCGTATGGCACGGCTTCCAGAAGCCCAACTGGCTTAACAATCGCTACAGCTTCATGCTATGCTTCTTCTTGATCGTCATGGCCTACCGTGCATTTACCAATCTGCGCACAGTCAGCCGCAAGCCCATGGTCAGCATTGCAGCACTCATTGGTCTTGGCGTAATCATTCTTCAAGAATTCTCAGCCATCATCAAGGAGGATCTCAACGAATACGTTGACGTTCATGATTTCCAGACCGTGTGGCTGACGATCGGTTGTCTGATCGTATATACCATTATCGTTTGTGTCATGCCGCGTGTCAAAAACAAAGAGCTGGTATCCTGTGTGCTTGTGTTCTTTGTGTGCGTGGAAATGTTTATCAGCGGCCTTTGCGATCTCAACGACCTTGATAAGGACGTTACCTTTACTAAATACTCCTACTATAACGACTATCTTGATACGGTAAGGCCAATCATCAATACCGTACAGGAAAATGATACCTCATTCTACCGTATGGAAAAGACCTACCACCGCAAGCTCAACGACAACCTTGCACTCCAGATCCGCGGTCTTTCCAACTCGACCTCAACGCTCAACGCAGATACCATCTATTTCCTTCGCATGATGGGATATTCCTCCAAGTCCCACTGGTCACAGTATCAAGGTGAAACACCGGTCAGCGACTCCCTGCTCGGTATCAAGTATATCATGACGGATAAGGATTATGACTTGTACTACGGAGAGCCGAGATTCGATTCGGACGATTATGACAACGAAACTTACGTTGTATATCAGAACCCTTATGCGATGAGCATAGCTTATGCGGTCGACAACTCCTTTGCAGACTTTGCACTCGACGATTACGAGAATCCCTTTGAGCGTATGAACGCTATGATCTCCATGATGCTTGGCGAAGAAGAAACTCTGCAGATCTTTGTTCCCGGCAAGCAGATCTCCATGACCACAAAGGACGTTACCAAGGGCTCGGCTGCCAAGCACGATCTTTATAAGGGCGATGGCGGTACGATCACGTTTAAATACGAAGTTCCCAGAAACACCGAATTGTTTGTTTACTTCCCCACCGTATATTCCAGACAAGTCAACATGACAGCAAACGGAAAATCTGTTGGTAAGTGGGGCGACAACAATACCTGGAGAATTGTCTCGATCGGAAGTATTGACAAGAACGATCTTGAGCTTAAACTGACCATCAAGAATGATTATGATAACTTCTATATCAAGCAGGACCTTGAAAAGCCATTTATCTACACGCTTGATATGGAAGTATTCAAGCAAGCCATTACAAGATTGCAGCAAGGAAATGTGCAGATCGATCCCGATCACTATCGCGAGGATTATCTGCCCGGCACTATCACGACCACCGCTGAAAAGCAGCTGATCACCACGACCATTCCCTACGATAAGGGCTGGCAGATAACCGTTGACGGCCAAAAGGTGGAAACGATTGAGCTTGCCAATGCGCTTGTGGGTTACTATATCGAAGGTGCCGGTGAGCATACGGTTGAAATGCGCTATTGTCCCAAGGAGCTTGTGCTTGGAACCACAATATCCGTCATTTCCGTGATTGGGTTCTTCCTTTTGATCATCTTTGAAAGCAAGCTTCGCCGCATCCGAGGCTACGGTGAATTTTTCAGGATCCCCGAGCCTGCAGCAGCTCCCGCACAGTCAGATTTGCCTGATGCTCCGCAGGAACCTTCCGACGAAACACCGCCGACAGACACGCAACCACAATAAAAAATACAGCCACGGAGCAACTGCGCTCCGTGGCTTTCAAGGAGATTTTATGTACTACTATATAAGCGGCACGCTTGCGCATAAAAGCACGGGATTTGCCGTGATCGATGCAGGCGGCGTTGGCTATAAGCTGACGGTTAGCCAAAACACATACGACCGCCTGCCCCTTTCGGGCAACGCGGCTAAGCTTTATACGTATCTGGCTGTCCGCGAGGATGGCATTGAGCTGTTCGGCTTTTCCGATGAAACAGAGCTTTCCTCTTTCCAAATGCTGATCACCGTTTCCGGTGTTGGCCCCAAGGCCGCCATGTCCATTCTCTCGCTTCTGACACCCGAAAAATTTGCGCTGGCAGTTTGCACAGAGGATACCAAAGCCATTTCCAAAGCCAGCGGTGTAGGACCTAAGACTGCAGCAAGGATCGTACTTGAGCTGAAAGACAAACTGATCAAAGAACGCGGCAACGATTTTGCAGCAACGCCCGACGTAGCAGTATCCGCCAAGGGCAGCGCTCCTGCACGCGGCAAGCTGACCGAAGCACTGGACGCTCTGATGGTGCTTGGTTACCAAAGAGCTGAGGCCACCAACGTGCTCAAATCCATGCCTACCGACCAGATGACGCTGGAGGAGATTATCCGCCAGGCACTCAAAAAGCTGATGTAAGGAGGATACGGCATGTTTGACGAACAAGAATTTGATTTTGAAAACCGCATCGTTTCCACCGACTACTCCCCTGAAGACTCCGATATAGATTCTTCCCTGCGCCCCAAGGCGTTGGGCGACTATATCGGCCAGGACAAGGCGAAGGAGAATCTGAAGGTCTACATTGAGGCTGCCAAAATGCGCGGGGAGTCGCTTGACCATGTGTTACTGTATGGCCCTCCCGGCTTGGGTAAAACCACACTTTCCAACATCATTGCCAACGAGCTTGGTGTCAATATCCGCATCACCTCCGGGCCGGCCATTGAAAAGCAAGGCGATCTGGCAGCACTTCTGACCAACCTCAACGAGGGTGACGTGCTGTTTATTGACGAGATCCACCGTCTTTCACGCTCGGTTGAAGAAATTCTGTACCCTGCGATGGAGGATTACGCGCTGGATATCATCATCGGTAAAGGCCCTGCGGCAAGAAGCATCCGTATCGATCTGCCCAAATTCACGCTGATCGGAGCGACTACGCGCGCAGGACAGCTTACAACCCCCTTACGCGACCGCTTTGGCGTCCTGCTCAAGCTGGAACTTTACACACCCGAAGAACTTGCACAGATCGTGCGTCGCAGCGCAGGCATTCTCGGCATTGCCATTACCGACGACGGCTCTTATGAGATTGCATCCCGCTCCAGAGGCACGCCGCGTATTGCCAACCGCCTGCTCAAGCGCGTGCGTGACTTTGCCATGGTCAGCGGTAAGGATACCATCGATTCCGAAATTGCCGGCTATGCGCTCAACAAGCTGGAGATTGACGAACTGGGACTTGACAACACCGACCGCAGAATGATGGAGGCTATCATCAAGTTCTATGACGGCGGCCCCGTTGGCCTTGATACGCTGGCGGCAACCATTGGCGAGGAGGCTGTGACCATTGAGGATGTATACGAGCCTTATCTGATGCAGCTGGGATTTTTGTCACGTACACCGCGCGGCAGATGCGTGACCAAGCTGGCATACGAGCATCTCGGCATTCGCTCTGCATCTCCTGCGGGCAAAGGCGGCGTCGCAAATCAGGTATCGCTGTTTGATGATGATAAATAAACAAAAAGTATCACAAAAGGCTTTCCTTGCGGGAAGCCTTACTTTACTGCGTTGCATCAACGCAGCATTGTTTTTTTATCTTCTTTCTATATATGTACTATTCCCTTTCTGTATGATATCATATAGCTACCAAAATAAAGGAGGAGCTTATGAAAACTACGTTTGGACAAAGATTGAAAACATTTCGAAAAAACTCCCAATTCACACAGCAAGAGTTGGCTGAAATGATTGGAGTCAGCAATCAAGCAATCTCAAAATGGGAGACCGACACAGGCATGCCGGATATTTCGCAAATTGTACCGTTGGCTCATGTATTGCACGTCAGCACCGATGCGTTATTGGGTATCAGCGATGATCACCTTGATGATGAATTTGAAAAAATTCTGAGCGAATGCCTGGCTTTAGAATCGATGAATCCTTGTCAATGGCCGCCTGCGCCTGATATTGGTGAACAGGGATATCGCATGATGTATGAGTATTTCTCTGAGCATCCGTATCATGTACGTGCTGCAAAATATTTGCTGGATATGGCGGAGCTCTACTGGGGACAATTCCCTCACTTTCCCGATCAAAAGGCTATGCTTAAAGAGTGCGAGCGTTTTGCAAACTGCATTATTCATTACTCCGATGATGCAGACATGCAAGCACAAGCACGTTATTTGCTTGCCTCTGTATTGACAAGAACAGGAGATTTTTCCCGCGCTTTATCGATCCTTGAAAAGCTCCCATTCGAATACGGAGACCGTTACTACAGATCTGCAGAGATTGCAAAAATCGCCGGAGAATCACATATGGCTGAAGAATACTGCAAAAAGAGCTTTACCAATCAGGCACGTTATTTGATTAAAAACGTCAACCTCGTTGCATCCCTTTCTAATAAAACAATTCAGCAGCGAATCGCATATATGGAGTATATGCTTCGAATCATTGATGCACTCTTAAGCGGAGGTGAAGCATTACCATATGAGCAAGTATATCAAAAGCTCTTATTGCATACCGGTCTGATCGAATTATACGCACAAACAGATCAAATTGCTTTGGCAAAGAATCATTATTCTGAGCTGAATTATCTGTGCAAAGAATACTATAAAGCGCTTAAATCCGATCACATGGGAGAATCAATGATGCTGCTGGATAACCGAATCAGCGTGTTTTGCGATGAAGATACCATCACACCACGCAAGCAGTTGATTGACAGTTGTCTTCACCGTGCAATGAAAGTCGCAGATGAACACATGGAGCTCAAGCGCTGCATCATTTAGTCGGATGTTTCATTGAACCAAACAGGGAGAAAGTCTTGGCTTTCTCCCTGTTTTTGTATTATTTAGTTGCCAAGCTCGATAGCCTGAACGTATACGACGTCGCCCTCGGCACAAGCATCAAAGTAGTCAAAGCGGATTGCGTTGACATTTCCACTCCAGAAGTTAAGACCGGAAACATTGACCTCGACGGTATGATATTCACCGTCTGCCACGAGTTCAGTACGAACAGACTTACCGCCCTCGGCGCCCATAGACGTGCCGGTTGACAAGAACAGCTCTGCCGTGTAATATTTCATACTGTTTGTGGTGGGAATCATATACGTGATCCTGATCACGGAATAGTCCTCTGCCTTGAGCTTGGGATCAGACTTGGTGTAATCAATGGTTACGTGCGGGTCAGATGCTGCTGCAATCGTCAACATTGCAGCCTTTTGTTCCTCACTGAAGCCCACGTTAGTGTTGCTGGTAGGTGTCAGCTTCAATGTGCTGCTCTTTTCAGCAAACTGAAGCAAATCCATCTTGATAGCCGAGCCCTCGTCCTCAAGTCTGTCGCTGATATAATTCAGATGCAGAGATTCGTTGGTCGTGAAATCCTTGTTTTCTTTGAAGACGCTTCGAATCTTCTCGAGCGATCCGGTTGTCATCATATAGCTGTATTCGATCGGCTCATAGGACACGATCTTCATGGTACACAAGGGGGCTACGTAGTTGGTTGCTCCGTTGAGCGAGTCCTTGCTGCCGTTATAAGCATGTCTGCCCGCCAGGAACACGTCCGTACCGGGAACGAACAGGCCGATACCGTAGTTTGCATATCTGTTGGTCCATGCGCACCATGTTTCGGTATTGCTGTAACGCAGCTTGAAGGTGCAATCATCGTGGTATGCAGCGTCACCCCAGAATTCCAGATTCTTTTTGGTAGTCAGCTCCTCATCCTGCCAGGGCTTGGAGCCTGCGTAATAGGTAAAGTCACCAAAGAAGCTCAGGGTATAGAATGCGGGCAGCTCCTGGTTTGCGTATCTGTGTTCCCAACCGGAGAAGTCCACGAAGCGGTTATCTACGCGGATATGATCCTCTTCAAGAATGTACAGGTTTTCCATATAACTGATGGTAAGATCACCGTCATGGCCCCAGTCCTGCGGCTGCGCCTTGATATACAAGGAATGCTTGCCCACCACAATATCGATAATACGGCTGGGATTGCCGTGTACGTCACCGCCCTGAACAGGGTTGTACGGCCATCTGACACCGTTGTAATCACCGTCAACATATTCACCGTTGCCGTGTGTACCGTAATAGGACTGCTGGACAAGTCTGCCCGTATCGGCCTGGTTAATCAGGTTTTCTACACCGTTGATCTTCTTGTTCAGATCCTGCAGATAGCAGATGCCGCCACCCCAGGAAAGACGGACACCAAGCTTATACGAATCGTTCTGCAGATAGTAGACTTCATCGCTGTATACTTGATACATTTCGGTCTTGACATCGCACAAAACAAACGTTGCATCGGTTTCTTCGCAAGTATCAAACGTAATGGAATTCAGCTGAGTGGCTTGCTTGCCGGAAAGATAGCCCTTGATAAGTGCGCAGAAGGTCTGCTTTCCTGCCTCCAGATAAAACAGATCCTCAACAGTCTTTCCATCCTGCGTATAGGTAACGGTACAGTTGAGCGGCTGACTTGAAACAAAGCAAAGCGTCAGACGGTTAAATGCATCGGAAAACTGATCGCCAAGCTCGACTTTGAAGCCGGTACGGATGGTGAAACTGTTGTTTTCAAGCTTGCTGTAGCCGGAAGCAGTATACTTCAGGCCACCGGCTGCAGTAACCTCTGCCGCCTGTCCGTTTTGACTGATCTGCACGGTCTGATCAAAATTGATCGAGGGCTTTGCAGCCAACTCGTTTTCCGTGCTTGGAGGATTGGTTTGGTCATCGGTTGTATTTTCGGAGCCGTTGCCCGTATCTGACGGTTGCGTATCCGACTCGGGTGTTTGCGTATCTGTTTGATCCTCGGTAGTCTGTTCCTGCTCTGTGCCTTCATTCGTGCATGCTGCAAATTGCAACGTCATAACAAGGCAAAGACAAAGAGCCATAAATGACAGAATTCTTTTTGTGTTCATGCCTGAAATCCTTTCTTGGGATGTATTTCTATTATTATACAACAAATCATGATATTTGTCAAGAAGGCGCCGAGGCATTGGCGTGATACTCTTATCGGAGTATCACACCAGTTCTATTCGCCTTTGGCGAGTGATATTGCTACGCAGTGATATTCGGCTTACGCCGAGTGGTATTCGCTCCGCGAGCTTATGGGCGAATAGAATATCACTGTGAGGCGTAGCCAAACAATATCACTGCCCGCAAGGGCAATATCACTCTTTGCGAAAGCAAAGAATATCACTAAAAAAGCAGAAAAAGAGAGAGAGCTTCACGGAATTTTGTAACCGTGTTACTCTCTCTTTCTGTTTTTATTGCCAGTTTCGCATTTGTTTAACAAATGCATCGGGCTGCGCCCATACCCCTATCTTATTTCTCCGATAAGGACATCACCCATTTGCATCGGCACCTTCTACGATATATTATTTCTTCTTTTTAGAGACAACCGCAACGCCAAGTGATGCGATCAGAACGATTGCAGGAGCAGCTACAACCGAGCCGCAGCCTTTGCTCTTCTGCTCTTCTTGCGTGCTCTGCTCACCGCCCTGTTCCTCAGTCTGGTCAGAAGAGGGAGCTTTGGTTTCGGTTTCTTCTGTTTTGGGAGGATCGGTTTCCTTCTCGGTCGTTTCGGGGAGCTTGCCAAGCAATCCGATCAGATAGTCCTTCGCATATTGCTCAGCATCCTCAATCGTACGGAAGCAGGCCAGATAAGCGATATCATAGTGCTTCATTTCCTCGTCGGTATTGTCAACATTTTGAATATCCATACGGATCATATTGACTCTTCCCTGCCAATCAAGATCGTCTGTCAGATCCAACAGGCCCATGCACCAATCTTCACCGAAATTATATTCAGCAAGATCTATCTCACTGCTGCAATCGGGCGCAGCACTCAGATTGTGACCTGCGCTATAATAGATCAAGCCGGATTCCGCATAGCAGGCTCTTGTCAGAATTGCGATCACCGGGAAATCAGCAGCCTCATAAGAAACAGATACCTTGGGAGAGAAAATGAAGTAACCCGAAGGATTTACAGCTGTTGCCCCAATCGTACCGTTATCATTTACAACAAGGTCAATGTTCGAGCCCTGCAGCTTATTGAACTGCTCCATGGCAGAGTTCCAGATCAGCGCGGGCTGACCTTCAGGCACGGTCGAAGAATCAATGATGGGAGCAAAGTTATTGCGGTTTTCCTCAGCTTCCATGCTATCCTCGCCAAAGGGTACTTCGCCCTGGAACTTGCTGATATACGCTTCAATGGGAGTTCCTGACTCGGTGGAATAGAAAGAAAGGCCTACGTACGCACCGTCTGCGCAATAGGTATCGAGCGTTTCGTCCGCCAATTTCGTAACGTCCTCAAACTTGGTTCCGCACAGATAAAATGCATAGCCCGTACCGGTATATTCTACCTCAAAGGTGTAGGTTTCCTGTCCCTGCTCGTTGACCGGGATAGTGATTTGCTGCTGGCTGAACAGCGTATATCCTCTGTCGTCGTTGAGATAGTGGAACTGCGCAATAGCCGCACCTTCGCCTGCACCGCGGATCAGCACGGATACACCCTCGCCATAGCCCTTCTGACCGGGAGCGAAGATTTCCCGGCTGTGAAGCGAAATACCAACCCAGTGATCACTTCCCTGGTATGCAAAATCGGTCACGGTAAATTCCAAAGATATGGATTTTCCGTTTCCTGCTGCGTTGTTATCCTTCAGACTATAGGTCGACTTGGTATGAACGTGTGTATAAGGGGTGTTATTGGTATAGTCCGCAGAAACCAAAACAAGGCCCTTGTTCAAATCATATCGATAGCCGCAATAAGGTCTGTAGCTGTCCGGATCCTGATAGTCATCTGCTGCTCGGGAAACGGTCCAGTCACCTTCAACAATTGCTGAACCGTGAATCATCATCACAGATGCCAGAGAAAGCAGCATGACAACAGTCAAGGTGATTGAAATCAATTTTTTCATAAAATTTCTCCTTTTTTGGAATTATTACATATATTATATCACTTATCCCTTTTAATGTAAATGGTGACATTTCACAAATTTGTGCATATGTTTCGTGCAAAAATAACAATGGCTGACGCACAGCGTCAGCCATTGGAAATTTCATGTCAGTCCTTCTTCTTTGCAACAAATGCAACGCTCAGAACTGCAATCAGTGCTACCACGGGAGCTGCGGCAAATGCCTTGCAGCCTGTGTTTTCATCAGCACCGGTAGTAACCTCATCAGAGGGAGTCTCCTCAGTGGGAGCATTTGTCTTTTCCTCAGTCGTAGGAGCTTCGGTTGTAGGCTCTTCGGTGGGCTTTTCAGTCGTTTCAGGCAGCTTGCCAAGCAAAGCGATCAGATAGCTCTTAGCATACTCTACTGCTTCCTCTTCAGTACGGAATGCAGCGAAATAAGCAACATCAAAGCTTGCAGATTCTTCATCGGTGTAATCAACTTCAAGGAAGTCAAGTCTCATACCGTTCATTCTGCCTTCCCATTCGGGATCCTCATTCAGATCCAAAACAGACATACCCCAACCTTCACCGAAATCATATTCGTCGTAGATGATGTCCATCAGGCAATCTGCGTTTGCGCCCAGAGTTCTGCCGGAATAGTAGTACATCTGACCGTCAAATGCAGCGCAATTCTTGGTCAATGCAACGATGATCGGGAAATCGGATGCTTCGTAAGAAATATCATTCTTGATGTTAAAGCTGATGTAAGGAGTGGCGCTGGTTGCCTTCAGAGATACAATACCGTTTCCCTGTACGGTATAGTCGGCATTGGAAATGGAGATCTTATCGTAGAACTCGCCCTTGCCGTCCCAGATAACAGCAGGTTGACCTGCAGCTACGGTAGAAGAATCCGCGATCTCTGCAAACGACTTAACGTTGGTTTCAGGCTCTGCTGTGTCTTCACCGAAAGGAACCTGGCCCTGGAATTCGGTGATAATAAAGGAAGCGGGTGTTTCGATCTCGGTGGTCATCAGAGTAATGCCGAGATATGCACCTTCTGCGCACTGTTCGTCTAAAATTCTGTCAAGGTTACCATCCGGATCGCTGAATTCAACGCCGCACAGATTCATCACATACTTTGTACCGTCATGCTTGATTGAGAAGTAATATTCTTCCTGTTCCTTATCATTGAGCGTGGGGCTGATTTGTCCCTGCGTGAAAAGCTGGAACTGGTTATTTTCCTTATCGGAATAGTGAGGCTGTCCGGTGGCAGCACCGTTGCCGGCACCGCGGATCAGGATGCACAGACCGGAGCCGTACTTAGGATTACCCTGGGTTACGACAGGATCGCTGTTGAGAGTGATTGCAATCCATTCGTCTTTGTTGTTGTATTCACCGCCGTATGCGAAATCCTGAACGGTAAACTTAACGGAAAGCGCATTGCCGTTTTCATCAGCATTGGGAGCCTTCAGATTATAAGCAATTCTGGTATGCGCCTGTACGTAGGGGTTACAGTTGGTAAAATCAGGAGCAATGGTCTGGAAGCCGTCGGGGGTATACTTATAGCCTGCTGCGGGAGTATAATCCGTTACGTCCTCCTCATATGCGTCTCCGGCTCTGGAGGTTACCCAGTCACCTTCAACGATGTCCGCACTTGCGGGTACTGCCAGTAATGTCATGGAAGCAATTACCATGCTCATTGCCAGCAAAACTGTCAAAAATTTCTTCATGATTTTTCTCCTTTTCTTAGAATTTATTGACATGAATATTATATCACCAAGTCGCTCGCCTGTAAATGGAGATATTGCACAAAATCGCGACTAATATAACGACAACATAGACAAATTAATCCAAACATACTGAGATGAATGAGTCATTTGACGGTAAATCAGCCCCTTTTCTTTATCACGTATGCAGCTCCGAAAAATGCAATCAATGCAACAATGGGGGCTGCATATGCCTTACAGCCGACCGGTTGTTCCGTATCGTTGATGACATCCTTGGTATCTGTATCATCCGTTGTAGGGGCATCGGTGTCGGGTGCTTTTGTTGTATTTACTTCGGGTTCGGTCGTCGTTTGTTCCGTAGGTAACTCACCGCCGTTAAGATTGGTCAGATAAGCCTCTGCATATGCAACCGCCTCCTCTTCAGATCGGAACGCACCGTAATAAGCAATTTTGAAGTTATTATACTCTTCATCGGTCAGATCGTCTGCTGAGAAGCCAAAGCCAATACGGATCGCGTTGATTCTGCCTGCCCAGGCCTCATCGTCGGACAGATCATAAATACCAAGCGCCCATCCATCTCCGTAAGAATAGGAGTCAAGCTCCATTGAATCGCTGCATTCCTCTTTGGCTGCCAGTACGCTTCCTGCGCAATAAAAGATCACGCCATCGTTTGCAAAGCAATCCTTTGTCAAAATCGCGATCACGGGAAAATCAACCGCCTCGTAAGAAATCTCGGATTTGACTCCCATAAACAGATAAGGTGCTAAGGTCTGCGTGGTCAGCTTGACGGTCCCGTTCTCCTGCACCTCATAGCTTGCTCCAACTAAGTCGATCTTATCGAAATCCCTGCAAGTCGAATCCCACAATACTGCAGGCTGATTTACTTCAACCGTCGAAGAATCCGCAATGGGGGCAAAGTTTTTAACGTTGGGCTGGGGATCTGCGCGGTCATCACCGAAGGGTACTTCGCCCTGGAAGCTGCTGATCAGCATGGAAGCGGTTGCTCCTGAAACACCCGAATGCATAGTAATGCCAAGATACGCACCGTCTGCACACACCTTATCCAAAAGTGTATTCAGATATTCGTCCTTGGTTTCTGTGCCGCAGAGGTTAAACACGTAGCCTGTGCCGTCATAAGTCACCGTAAAGCTATAGATCTCCTTGCCTTCCTCATTCAACGGAACAGTAATATTGGGCAGCGTGAATGCAGCAAATCCCTTGCCGTCCTTGTCTACATAATGGTACTGTGCTTGCGCTTTCCCGGGTTCAAGAACCGAACCGCCAACGTTTTGACGGATCAGTATACACAGGCCTTCACCGTTTTCTACCGAACCCTGGTTAGCCTTTTCTTGGCTGTTGAGCGTAATAGCGATCCATTGATCCTCGTCGGTTTTTCCTCCATAAGGATAATCAAGAACGGTAAAGGTCAGCGCAATCGCATGTCCTTGCCCGTCGTTGTTACCCTTGAGATCAATAGCCTGTCTTGTATGTACCTGTTGATAAACCGTGCTGTTGGTATAATCGGGCGATATTGTCTGAAAACCATCAGGGGTGTACTCGTACCCTGCTGCAGGAGTTGAGTAATTCTGCTCGTCGTCATAATCATTGGCGCGTCTTGTGGTTACCCAATCGCCCTCCACGACTGCCCCGGCAGGCTGTAGGAGAACGCTTGCTGTACACAAAAGCATTGCGACCATCATCATAATTGAGATCGTTTTTTTCATTGCGGTATGCTCCTTTAGAATAATTTGCGCTTGTGCGCTTTTTCATTATAGCACGGAGGATTTACCCTTGTAAATTGACGCTTTGTACGAAATATTTTACCAATTTTACGCTTGAACGGACAGTAATTCAGCACGATATGCAATTTACTGATTTCATGTAAGATATTGCAAAACAGCACAAAAAGGGGCTGCCGCAAGCGGCAGCCCCTTTGATGGGTGAATGAAAAATTCAATTAAGAATTAGTCCTTCTTCTTTGCAACGAATGCAACGCCGAGAACAGCAACCATAACTACTACGGGAGCAGCAATGATGGAGCCGCAGCCCTTCTTGGGCTCTTCGGTTGCATCGGTGGTAGCATCGCCCTGGTTACCGGCGGGAGCTTCGGTAGTGGGAGCCTCGGTAGTGGGAGCCTCAGTGGTGGGTTGCTCGGTGGTGGGAGTCTCAGTGGTTACCTGCTCTGCAGCGTAGCCCTTAGAGGTCAGCCAAGCCTGAGTGTAAGCCTCAGCCTCTTCAGCGGAACGGAATGCACCGATGAATGCTACGTCAAAATTGTTCATCTCATCGTCAGCGATATCATCTGCGTCGAAGTCATAGCCAATACGCAGGCTGTTGATTCTGCCGTACCAGCCGTCTTCATCGTAATCGGAGAAGTCCATGATACCCAGAGTCCAGCCTTCGCCGTAATCGAACTCGGTGGGATCCCAGTTCTCGCTGTAGGTGTTCTCAGCGGCAAGGATGGGACCTGCGCAGTAGAAAACGTTACCGCTGTTAGCCCAGCAGTTTCTGGTCAGAACTGCGATGTAGGGGAAGTCCTTTGCTTCGTAGGAAACCTCGGACTTAATGCCGAAGGAAATGTAGGGAGAATTGGTCTGAGCAGTGATCTTAACAGAGCCGTCATCCTTTACTTCATAAACACCACCGCTTACGGAGATCTTTCTGAAGTCTCTGCAGGTAGAATCCCACAGAACTGCAGGCATATTAGCCTCAATGGTAGCGGAATCAGCGATGGGAGCCTTCTCACGGAGGTCCTCTTCGGGATCAGCCTTGTCATCACCTACGGGAAGCTCGCCCAGCCATTCAGTAATAGCGAGGGAGATCTTGGTGTCAGCAACACCGGTCTGGCAAAGAACGCCAACGTATGCGCCTTCAGCGAATACTCTGTCAAAGTGAGCGTTCAGAGTTGCGTCTGCAACAAACTCAGTGCCGTTTACAGCGTAAACGTAGCCGCCGTCAACGTACTTAACGGTAAAGGTGTACTCTTCCTGATCCTGATCGTTCATAGGAACTTCAACATTCGGGAAAGCTGCTGCAGGAGAGAAGCTCTTGCCGGTCTCGTTGTCTACATAGAAGGGCTGAACCTGAGCAGAGCCGTAGCCGCCGCCACGGATCAGAATGCACAGACCTTCGCCGTACTTGGTGTCACCGGGGGTGGATCTGGGCTGGCTGTTCAGGGTGAAGCAGATCCACTGGTCCTTCATTTCGCCGCCGTCGTAAGCGTACTCAAGGACTCTGATCTTCAGAGAAACGGAGTTACCCTGACCGTCATTGTTAGCCTTCAGGTCGATGGGGTTCTTGAGGTGAGCCTGAACGAAGGGGGTGGTTTCCTTTGCATAAACGGGGGGATCCATTACGAAGCCCAGTTCTGCATCGTAGTGGTAGCCGGGTGCGGGGCAGTAGCTACCTTCGTCTTCATAGTCGCTGCCGCTTCTGGAGGTAACCCAGTCGCCTTCGAGAGCTGCGGAGGTAGGAACTACCATTGCAGCTGCCAGGGACAGTACCATCAGAGCAACCAACAACACGGAAAGAAATCTTTTCATAGTGAAGATTCTCCTTTAAAATAGTATTATTTGTCGCAAATCATGCGCAGTACAATTATAGCACAAATGTCAAATTCCGTAAATAGGCACTTTCACCAAAAAGGTGGATAATTTACTGGTATTGTGGCACAAAAGTCTTCACGAGAATATCACAATTCAATCTTACAACAGCATTTCATAATAATAAATCGGCAAAGCACTCCAGCCATGGCACAGACTTGCAGCATGACCGAAATCCGAAAGACCGATGATGGTCTCCCAGAACGTGGTCGCACCGTTGCGCAGCATATGGAGATAATCCCTGTCTATTTCGACAATGACCATGGGGGCATAGAATTCCCTGTCGATTTTAAGCAGCGCGTCGAAACGGAAGGAATTCATGCTAAGCGTGTTTGCATGTACGGTATATCCGCAGTTATCCTTACCGTTTGTGGACAAAATGCGCAGGATATTGGTCAGATCCAATCCCTCGGCTGCACCGCAAAGCAGACAAAGCGAGTTTGTAAGCACGCTGTATTCGCCTCTGCAGCGATTTTCAAACGACTCAAACAGCTTGGTCTCGGAATTGTAGAACTCCTTGGCGATCGCACGGTTGACGCTATTTGAAAGCGCACGGTACTCCCCTGCCTCTTTTGTCTTACCCAGTGCGTCGCAGATCTTGGCCATATGCTGCAGCGCCAGCGAGAAAAATGCATTCAGCGGTGCTTCCATGCTGCGATTCTGCTCAAAGAAATGCCCGTTCATGCCCGGACTCCACTCGTAGAAATTCCAATAACCGCCCTCACCGTAGAAATTTTCGATCAAACCATTTTCCTGCAGCTTTCCGATAAAGGTGTGAATGATGGTGTCAAGCACGGGATAGCACTCCTGTGCAAGCGAAATATCACCCGTATGGCGAATGTACTCTTCCATTTGAATGAAGTACACGGTTGAGAAGGACGGAATGGGAAAATCCTTACCTGCGGGATAACAAAGCGTCAGAATGCCATCGGGCCGCAGTCCCTTGGAGATCAGCTTAAGATTTGCACGCGGAAATTCCTTTTCGCCAAACGCATAATAGCCGCACAGCATCTGATTGCGGGAGTCCATGCAGTAAAGTGCTTGCTCTCTCCAGGGGCAATCCTCATAATGCTCGTGCATGCATTGGATCAGCGTGTTGACGCAAACGTCGTAGATGGTGTTCTGCAGCAAATTGCCCTTTTCAAATTTCTTGGCGGTTACGGGATACAGCGTCGGACGCAGACCTGCGTAATGCACGGTAAACTCCTTTGCATTGACAAAGAACTGCACGTATCTGCAGCCAAAGCGACGGAAGGTATGCAGGTATTGATTTCTCCCCTTTTTGGCTCTGTAGTCCGCCGAGAAACCGCGCACAGAGGTACGGCACCGCCCATCGGCCAGATGCTCACCGTAACCGATCTCGATCTGACAGTCGTGCGGTACTTCAATATCAAAATCCAAAAAACCTGCCCACTCCTGTCCGAGATCCACAACAAAGAAGATGCCCTGCGCCTCGTCCTCGGTCTTGAAATGCACGGGCTTGTCAAAGCCAAAGAATCCGCGCATATCCGTGATCTGCTCGGGATAGCGATGACGAAGCGCGGCATGCTGCATCATCTTGTCGGGGCTTGTATGCTGCTTTTCCACGTAATCGAAAAGTCCCTGCAGGCAAAGCTGTGCAGAGGTTCTTGGCGCAAGCTCCAGCATTTTGATCGGACGCTGCGTAAAATCGGTGGAGATCATGGGCATCAGCACGCTTGGTGCAAAGCCGTCCGATACGTCCTGCTCGATAAAGCCGTCGTAGGCGGTATAGTCATAATGATACGTATAGCCCAGCTGTCCCGAAATCAGCTGTCTTACGTGCGAAATGTAGTCGCGGGAAAGGCGCGAGAGCGTATGCGCGTCCGAATAGCAAACAGGCGCATCCTGCTCGCATATCTCAAAGATCACGCCCGGCTCACCGTGAATATAGGTCTGCGTGTCGTCACCGTAGTACCAGACCACGATCACCAGCCTGTTTTTGCCGGGCTTGACGAATTTGGTCACGTCCACACGGTCACAGACCTTATAGTTTGGATAGTCGGCATACTGTCCAAAGGCAGCAAGCTCACCGTTCAGATAAACGGTATAGTTGGAATCGGCAGCGATGGTCAGCGTGTAGGGTGCTATACCTGTGGCATCAAATTCCGCCACAAAATCTGCAAATTCATCCGAAAGGATCTCCCCTGCTTTCCATATCCATTTAGCTTTCAGAAACATGATCTTCCTCCGTTTTATAATATTTTCCTTGGTACAGATTGTTTTGATACAAGAGCTTATCCACGTCGTTGACCACCGCAGTTTTTTTGCGGCTCCATTCTGGGGCAAGCAGCGCATCGGGCGCACCGTCACCTGTCAGACGCACGATTACGGTATCGGGTGGCAGCAGCGTCAAGGCCTTGGCGACCACCTGCGTGTAAGCCGCCTGCGACATAGGCTCGTACCTACCTTCATTGTAAATGTCCGCCATGACCGTATTCTTGATCACGTGCAGCAGATGCAGCTTGACCTGATCGGGATGCAAGGCAGCAACGTCGCGCACGGTCTGCAGCATGGTATCCTCGTCCTCACCCGGCAGGCCAAAGATCAAGTGGATGCACACGTGAATATCCGCACTTGCATTTCGCAGCGTGTCATACCCCGCAACAAATGCCGCAAAATCGTGTCCGCGATTGATCAAGGCCGCGGTCTGATCGTTTGAGCTTTGCAAGCCAAGCTCAACTGTCAGATACGTGCGTTTTGCAAGCTCGGCAAGATAAGCGACCACATCGGGCTCCAGGCAATCTGCACGCGTGGCAATATTCAGTCCCACGACACCGGGGTATGCAAGTGCCTGCTCGTATTTTTCGCGCAGCACGTAAAGAGGCGCGTAGGTGTTTGTGTGCGCCTGGAAATACGGAATGACTTTGTCGGTCTTCCATTTGCCGCTGATGAGTGCGTGAGATCTTTGCATCTGCTCCAAAATCGGCACGTCGGGCGGCGGCGCAAAATCACCGCTTCCCTTGTCCGAGCAGTAAATGCAGCCGCCTTGCGCGCATTTGCCGTCAATATTGGGACAGGTAAAGCCCGCATCAATGGGCAATTTAGCCACCTTGCCGCCAAAGGTGTTTTTGAGAAAATAGTCGTAGGTATAATAGCGTTTGTTTGTGTCGCTGTAAGGATACGGGTTGGTCGAGGCCTGCGTGACCTTTTTGCTCATGCATCTCACCTCACTTTCTTGCTTTTATTATACAGACAAATTACGCAGATGTCAAGAAAAAAGAAAAATCCCCCGAGCCATGATTGCATAGCTCGGGGGAAAAATTATTTTTTCGTGTTGCGCGTAACGGAAGGGACAAGCCCTTGTTACACCGCATGATTGGTTTTTGTGTCGTGTTCGGTTGCAGCGCAGCGTAACAATGCTCCGTCCCCGGTTACATGTCATTCCAAGCCAAATTGACCGCCATAGCGGTTAATTTGAAAAGAATTGCGCAATTGGTAGAGGACAAATCCTCTCCTTTTGATGCCATTTTTGAAGCCCTTTCTTTTTTGCTCCTGATTCCTCTTAATTCTCGCCATCTTTCTCGTATCACAGAATGATTTATACCCTTTTTTCAGTGGTCTCGAACCGTCCCCTGTTACATTGTTTAATAAAACACACCAAACTCAACTCGATTTTATGTTTCCAAACAATCGACTATCCCCCCGCATGTGCTCCATAGCCATTCATATTTACATTTTCTACAGAGTCGTATTTATCGAAAGTTATAACCACTGCATAAAACCGAGCATCGCTTATTTCGCGAGTTTTATAATAACCCACATTGTCTCGATATACATCAAATTCCCCATATTTTTCAACAATTTCTTGTTTGGTGTGGTCTTTGATCCACTCTTCATCGTATTTCAAATGTACATACACATTATTCGCGGTTTGTGTAACGATTTCACCAGCAGCAATAACCGGAAAAACAATCATTTCAAATACTTTTTCAGACAGTCCAAAAGGGTTGAAAACATAGACGAAAAGCAAACATCCATATAAACATTGAAACAGTGCTAATAGAACAGCTAATATCATCACCCATTTCTTCTTTTGTTTTATTTGAGAGAATGTCTCCATTTATTCATCTCCTTCCACGTTTTCCGTTTTCAAATGTTTCAATTAAGATCAGTTTGATCTGCATATTCTCATATAGGTTCTCTACCATGGTAATTGATATGTTTTTGAAGATAACCTAAAACTCCAGCCTCAGAATATAGTCCTACGGCAGCTTCTTTATCATGATTTCCGGCTACAGTAAGATCAGCAACAATGATATTACCGTCAAAAATGCTTCTTACTCCTGGCACAAAATGTGCATCCGCATGTACTTCGATTTCGTTGTAACAGGGGACGGTTCTCTGTTACATGATTTTCCCTTATATTATAAGGGTATTACGTGTTGCGCGTAACGGAAGGGACAGGCCCTTGTTACACCGTATGATACCAATTTTCGCGCAATTGCTCGATATTCATTTGCGTTTTTTCGGAACTCAGCCCAAACTCATAGTTCGGTTGGCCTCCATTTTCTTTATAGATGACTGCATATCCTTGAACTGAAACAAAAGAAACCTGTCCATCAAGCACATTCACATAACGTAATCTGCCATAACGGCATGCTTCAAATACTCTCACGACTTCCCGAAAAGCCATTTCTTCAGCGGTTGTCATGTCCTTTGTTTTCCGCACATATCGATGTGGTGTATGATTCACATCGGACAATATCAGCTGCCAACTATCTACTGTTTTACCGATATCTGTAACTGTTATCAGTTGTACATCATTATCCCTGCTCTCAAAGGCGAATATCTCGGTCAGTGTATCTGCCACCAAGGTAAATGACTGAAAAGCATCTTCAAACCCCGGCAAAGCATCCGCATCCAGATCATGATAGCAGCGCATTGCAGAAGGGTGATCATCGGGGGTACAACAGAAAGCGTCATGATCCTGCCAATCAGGGAAAACCATACCGGAAGATGTACTCTCTTCCCAATAAATGTTTTGCGGTGTTGCCGTTATAGTTTGTTTCTTTTTTGCTTGCCCATTGCTGATTTTAGGAGAATACCAATCCTTTTGATTGGCATCCAAAGGACCTATAACACAGCATCCGCATTTTAAGCAGAGATAGCCGCGTGCAGGGAAAGCATGAGGCGTGAGAGGGGCTTCCATCTTTTTTATATAATTGTCTTGTGCATCGTCATATTCCCCAAGTGGACGGTCAAAAATTACAATGTGTTTTGCAGGTAAAGTTTTAGAATAATTCACATTAACTGCAGCAAGTGAGTTGCTTTTTTCTAATTCATGACGGTATATGATCATGATATGCCGACATAGATGCATCACCTCATTATTCTCCCTTCACTTTGGATTAATTAAATTTTGCAGGTCTATGTCACAGGGGACAGTTCTCTGTTACATGATTTTCCTTCCCGCGATTTTCTTGTCATCTTGCATTCCCCATATCTTTTTTTCATTATATCATGACAGGAGTATATTGTCAAGATTTTCATATATGTGTAACAGGTGCGTCAATCCAATTTCACACATGCATGTCTATTCCAATATGCTATTCATAATATTCTCCTCCTTTCTGTTTTTTCAGAATTATTCCCCTCTAATTTTTCCGCCATATATATAAAGAGCAAAATTTTGATTTTTTCTTCAAAAAAGCGAAAATAATTTTGTAAACTAATTATGAACTAAAAAAGCAGATGGCATATAACCATCTGCTTTTGATATTAAGATTATTCCTTGGGATGAATGCTGTCTATGATCTTATAAATCTCTTCAATTGGAAGATACGTTTCGTCATATATATCCAAGATATATTTTCCATCGTTCCAAGTATATGTTACCGCATGACCATAATCCACTTTAATAATTTGATATTCGCCATGTTCAATGATAGTTAAATTTTCGCCGTTTCCCGAATATCTTATGTCCGTATCTAAATCCATCTGCATGAATGAAACCATTTTTTCATTTTGATTCTTCCACTTGTATTGTATTTTCGATGAATACTGTATTCTTCTTATTAATTGATAGCCCTCCGGCATATATCCTATCACGTAGTTTTCAGCAAATTCTCCCCTCGGAGATTCTCCCCCTGAAAATTCTAACTCAATATGATCTTCATAGAACTGTAGGAAAAACTCCCTGATCTTATCTCGGTTTGCGTATACGGTCAGTGAGCCAATGGCCAAGGCGGCTGCCAACAGCAACGCAGCGATCACGACCTTGCGCGTGGAACGTTTATTGATTGATCTTACGTCAACGCCCAATATTTCACTCATTTTTTCCATATGCGCGTCCGAGCAGTGCACCTGAGCTTTGCAAGCGGAACTCTCGCGTTCATAGCGCTCGCTGACGCCCTGTATGATGGCGCGTTTGAGTAAAGCGGCTTGATCCTGCATCATGATTCCTCCTTTGCCAATATTTCGATCAGCTTTTGCTTGCCGCGGCGCAGGCGCGTATATACCGTGCCGACGGGCAGCCCCATAAGCTTGGCGGCCTGATCAGCCGTCAGCCCCTCTGCATAGCACAAAAGCAACACCGTGCTGTATTTCGGATCCATATCACGTATGGCTGCGACGACCTCTGCATACCGTTCGCGGATATGGAGCTTCTCGGCAAAATCCTGCATGCTTTCTTGGTCGGGATACTCCATATTCTGTTGGCCGGGCAGCTCTTTTTCACACAGTATTTTGCTGATCTCGTTATGCAGAATAGCAAAAATGTATGCCTTTACTTCCCTTTCCGATTTTTTGAAGGGTACTGCGTGCGCGTATCGCACGATGCAAAGAAACGTGCTTTGCACGGCATCCTCGGCATCCAGCCCGGGATTGTTACGCTTGGCTGCAGAAAATGCGTTTGTGGCCATTCGCAGCATTTTTTGATGATAGCGCTTGTATAACCGGTCGATCTGCGAACGATACTGTTCGTCCGCAATCGTCATCAAAAACGCAAGCATGCAATCCCTCCTTTTTTCATCGTTTTCTTTATTGTATCACGCTGTGCTGAGTATGTCAAGTAAAAAAGCGCGACCGTAATGGCTGTTGTCCTTATCGGAGAAATAAAATAAGGGTATGGGCATAGCCCGATGCGTTTGTTAAACAAATGCGAAACCGGCAATAAAAGCAGAAGAGAGAGTAACACAGTTACAAAATTCCGTGAAACTCTCTCTTCTCTGTTTTTTAGTGATATTCTTTGCTCTCGCAAAGAGTGATATTATTGCTTGCGCAATAGTGATATTGAAGCCTTGCGGCTTCAGTGATATTCTATTCGCCCTGAAACTCGCGAAGCGAATACCACTCGGCATATGCCGAATATCACTGCGTCAGCAATATCACTCGCCACAGGCGAATAGAACTGGCGTGATACTCCGTTAAGAGTATCACGCCAACCACAGCCGCGCTTTTATGCGATTCTTTTATTCTGCCAGCAGCTTTTCAAGTGCTGCAAGTCTGACGCAGACGGTCAGCACGTTCATAGCATCGGTCAGATCGGGAATGGACGGATAGGTGGG